>JAVCCP010000046.1 GCA_030765405.1 Candidatus Ancaeobacter aquaticus
AAAAAGGGGGCAAAGAAAAGCCGAGCCAGCCACGGCGAGGCAAGTGGCACGACCTAGTGCCACACATTACTGCGACTGACGTTCAGGAAGGAGCAGAGTATTACTTCATTGGGATAGCATAGCCCTGCGAGAGCAGAGCGCTCTGCAAAGTAGAGCGATATGCCGAGCGGGCGGAGGGATTGATTATTATGAAGATTGGTGTATATACAAGGGTGTCTACTGATTTACAAGTCAGACGAGGTGAGTCGTTAGATGAACAGGTTGACGAAGCTCGTTCATATTGTAAATACAAGGATATATCTATTGTTCAAGTATACCGTGAAGAAGGAAAGTCCGGGAAGAATATTGATCGTCCGGAGTTAAAGAAGCTCCTAAGGGATTGCAAGAAAGGCAAGATCGATACTGTTATTGTAAAGAAGTTGGATCGCCTTAGCCGTTCGATATTGGACTTTGAAAAACTATTACGGTTCTTTGAAGAATATAAAGTAACACTTATATCGTTAAGAGAGAGTTTTGATACATCAAGCCCGATGTCACGAGCCGCGGTAAGGATAGTATTGGTCTTTGCTCAGCTCGAAAGAGAACAGACATCAGAAAGGACACGTGACGCTATGGTCTTTAGAGCTAAAAGAGGTATATGGAATGGCGGACATCTCCCATTGGGATATAATCTAATCCCCAAGAAAGGACTTGCTGTTAATAAAGAAGAAGCGCCCATTGTTAATCTTATCTTCGAGAAATATATAGAGTTAGCTTCGTATGTTAAAGTTGCAAACTGCATAAATGATCTTGGGTATCGCACAAAAAGTTATAAGGCAAAGAAAGGTCAAGAAATAGGCGGTGTTAAGTTCATTGATACACATATAGCAAGGACAATACAAAATCCCGTTTATATTGGTAAGATATCTTATAAAGATGAGCTGTTTTTGGGTAAACACGAGGCGATCCTCTCAGAAGACATATATAATCATGCTCAGGAAATCAGAAATGAGAATAACCGTAGGAATGGAAGCATTAAGAAAGTGAATAAACACAACTTCTTATTAGAAGGTTTAATTTACTGTAGTGAATGTAATAGTCAAATGACACCAAGATACTCGCGCGGTAAGTCAAAAAGATACTTTTATTATGCATGTACAAAGGCTATTCATAGCGGGAAAGATACCTGTTCTACCAGAACTATTAGTGCACCTGCTATAGAGCAACTTGTATTAAACAGGATCCGCAGTCTTGTAAATGATGATGAGGTATTCAAAGAGGTAATGTCACATAATGATGAAGATAATCGGCGGTTTATTAAAGAGCTCAGGGAATCCGATCGGGGTATTGATGTAAAGATAGCTTCTATTGATAAAAAGGTCAGTATGGTAACAAATACCTTTAGTGAGGTAATAGCACAGGATAAAGAGCACGTAATAGCCAATGAGCTTAATAGATTAGATAAGGAGCGGAAGGATCTAATTAAAGAGCGCAATGATGCGCGCATTAAGGCAAACGATATCGAGAGTCAAACCATAAGCAGAGATGTTGCACGTAATGGTCTTAAGGCATTTACTGAGGCATACCGTCCATTATCCCCATATGATAAGAAACGTGCGATGACTGAGCTTATCCATAGTGTTGAATATGGGAAGGATAGGGTAAGCATACGTTACTACGTATTAGACGATACAGACGTTATTATAAACAAAGAAGGCGCTGCTAATCATCGAAATGGTTTCGCAACGCCTCCTACTTGGCGACCCTAGCGGGATTTGAACCCGCGTCGTCGCCGTGAAAGGGCGATGTCCTGGACCGGGCTAGACGATAGGGTCTTAAACTCATACTCCATACGGAGTTTTGCATACAGCAAATAATCAATCATATTCATTTGTGTATGCACCGGACATTACAAAATATATGAGCCGCCTAGGACTTGAACCTAGCACAGCCACATTAAAAGTGTGGTGCTCTACCTGATGAGCTAGCGGCCCAATATTTTATCTTAATCCTAAAGATCAGACCTGCAGGATTTCTTCTTCTTTTCCTGCAAGCATTTCATCTATCTGCTTAATACAATTATTTGTTTTGTCCTGAACGATCTTTTCATTCTTGAACATATCATCTTCAGTTATTTCGTGTGATTTTTCTAATGCCTTTATCTGCTCGTTCGCATGACGTCTTTCACTGCGTATCGCCACACGTGCTTCTTCAGTCATTCTCTTCGCAACTTTATCTAAATCTTTTCTTCTCTCTTCACTCAGCTCAGGTATACGTATTCGAACAAGCTTACCATCAATAATCGGATTAAAACCAATGTTTGCTTTTTTTATCGCTTTATCAACTTCAGCGGCTGCGGCAACATCCCATGGCTGTATAACGATCAATCTCGGCTCAGGCGTTGTAATACCTGCAAGCTCTTTCAAACGTGTCGGCGTACCGTAATAATCTACTTTAATATTCTCAACTAACGCACTTGACGCTTTACCCGTATGTACGGTTAAAAACTCGCTTTTTAAAAACTCAAGCGATTTATTCATCTTGCTTTCCATCTCATCTAGAACTTTTCTTACCGGCATATTAACCTCCTTGGTACCTATGCCCTGCTGCCTTATGTTAATTGGCCACTATTGTACCAATTTTTTTCCCTAACACAACAGATTTTAGATTATCTTTTTTAAACATATTAAAAACTACGATAGGTATCTCATTATCCATGCATAGTGAAAATGCTGTCGAATCCATTATCTTCAGTTTTTTCTTTATCGCGTCCATGTATCGAAGCTCATTGTACATCACTGCTTTCGGATTCTTCTCCGGATCAGCATCATAAATACCATTAACTCTTGTAGCTTTTAAAAGAACATCTGCATTTATTTCGTTTGCTCTTAGTGCAGCTGTTGTATCTGTCGTAAAATAAGGGTTACCCGTTCCTGCAACAAAAATAACCACTCTATTCTTATCAAGATGTCTTATGGCGCGTCTTCGTATAAACGGTTCTGCCACTTGCCTCATCTCGATCGCAGTAAGTACTCGTGTCGGAACCTTTATTTTTTCGAGTGCGTCTTGTACCGCAAGACCGTTTATCATGGTTGCTAGCATCCCCATGTAGTCGGCTGTTGTGCGATCCATACCGCTTTCTTCAGCCGCTAAACCTCGAAATATGTTTCCACCCCCTATTACTACGGTTACCTGTACTTTCAGCTTCCAGATCTCTTTAATAGATACTGCAAATGACTTACATACAGAGTGGTCTATACCATAACCTTTTTTACCCTGCAATGCCTCGCCACTTAACTTTAAAACGATCCTCTTATATACAGGTTTTTTCATAGAGCAACAGTTTTTTTATTACTATTCTTTTCCTACCTGAAATCGTGAAAATCTGTTAATAATAATATTTTCACCGATTTCAGTAATTTTTGATGTAAGGAGTTCTTTCACTTTTACAGATGTATCTTTAACAAAGATCTGATCCAAAAGACAAAATTCTGAATAGAACTTTTCCATTTTGCCGTCTACAATCTTTTCAATTACGTTCTCAGGTTTTCCGGTCACTTGCTCAGTAAAGATTTTTCTTTCCTTTTCTATTATGTCTTCAGGAACTTCTTCACGTTTAACATATTTCGGATCCGATGCAGCAATCTGCATAGCAATATCTTTCACAAATGCCTGGAAATTTTCATTTTTAGCAACAAAATCTGTCTCACAGTTTATTTCAACCAAAACACCGATTTTCCCGCCCATATGCAGGTACGAACCAATAATACCTTGGTTTGCTGTACGGCTTGATTTTTTTGCTGCTACTGCAATACCTTTTATCTTTAATATCTCCATTGCAGTGTTTATATCGCCTTTTGCTTCTTTAAGCGCATTTTTACAATCCATCATACCAACATTGGTTTGATCTCTTAGCTCTTTTACTTTCTCTGCGGGAATCTCCATAACAACTCCTTTATCATCTATGCCCTTCATGCGGACTGGCACTTATTCTTTTTCTTCTTTTTCAACCTTCTTAGTTTTCTTCTTTGGCTCTTTGCTTTCTTTTCCATCTTGCTTTTCTCCTGCCGATTCAGCTACTGCACCTTCTTTTTTATCGGTTTTTTCCTCGACAGATTTTCCGTCATCCTTTTTTGTGTAATGCGCCGATGCTTTACCTTCGAGTATTGCGTCAGCAAACACTGATGTCAATATACGAACCGATTTCATAGCATCATCGTTTCCTGGCACACAATAATCAATTTCTTCAGGATCAGAATTCGTATCAACAATAGCAACAATAGGTATACCTAGTTTCTTTGCTTCAGCAACGGCTATTTTCTCTTTTTTGGGATCAATGATGATCACTGCTTTCGGCAACACCTTCATCTCTTTTATCCCTTCAAGATTTTTGCGCAATTTGAATAACTCGTGCTTTATTGACGCCGCTTCTTTCTTTGGCAAAAGATCTAATGTCCCGTCTTGCTCCATCTGTTCGTAATTTTTATATCGTTCGATACTTTTACGTACCGTTTGGTTGTTGGTCAAGAAGCCACCTAACCATCTCTCGTTGATATAATACATACCGCATTTTGTCGCTGCGGCAATCACTGCTTCTTTTGCCTGCTTTTTTGTGCCGACAAATAAAACAGGCTGTTCCATATTTCCTACGCTCTTCAAAAATTCATGCGCTTCAGCTAGTTTTACCATTGTCATTTGAAGATCAATAATATGTATATTGTTCTTTGCTTCAAAGATATACGGAGACATCTTCGGGTTCCATCGTTTTGTCTGATGGCCAAAATGCACTCCCGATTCTAATAAATCTTTAATAGATACTGTTAAAGCCAAAATACATCCTCCTTCTCTAATGGTGTATGCATACGCATACTGCCAGACACCGAAACAATGAATAGAAACCTTCTATACCGTTTTCTTACTGTTTACTGCCGATGTCCGGAATCCAGCTTCTATTCATCACGCACAAGCACACGCAAGCACGGAACGTAAATGCTATACTAAAACATAGTTTTTTACAAGTTTTTTTTGATTTTATTAAGGATTTCTGCAAGCTACTTATATTAGGGTATTTATGTGTGGGGAGTGTTTAGTATTTTTCTTGTTCTATCCCCAGGGAGGCACAGCCTTCATCGATTATTTTCAAAAGTTCATTTCTTAATTCTATTGCCTTTTCATCTTTAACCCGCTCAGAATCATCACGTGATACTATTACTGGTTTGCCATATACCACCACTCCACGAGTAAAGGGCATGGGAAGCACCATGCGATCCCAGCTTCTCAAGACCTTTCTCCTGGTAACCTCATAGGATATCGGAACAATCGGATATCCGGTAATTTGAGCAAGGGTAATTATCCCTTGTGCCACGCTATAGACTGGACCTTTTGGTCCATCGGGAGTGTATCCTGCATCGTATCCAGACCGTAACATTCTTATCATCTCTTTAAACGCAGCTTTACCACCACGGGAACTTGATCCGCGGACTGTTGCAAGTCCATACCTATGGATTATACCACTGACAATCTGCCCATCTTTACTCCTGCTGATCAAGGCGGCAAGCTTGCCATTACGATTTATCAATGTCCGATAAATGTGAGGCATCATGATAAGACGATTATGCCAAAATGCAAAAATTACATTCTTCCCCTTTTTAACCTGATCTGAAATAAATTCGTCATTAATCGGTTTTAAGCGAATTGATTTTGCAACACACGATAAAATTATAAAACCAAGTGCAGGAAGAGTACGATCAATAATAAAATTAGAGATTTTATTTAACATTGTCTTTATTTACATTTGAAAACTGGAGGTCGTAAAACTTTTTGTACACCCCAGCATGGGTTATCAGTTCATCATGCCTGCCCATTTCAGCAATTGTTCCGTCATCCAAAGCAATAATAGTATCAGCATGTTGTATTGTCGAAAGCCGATGCGCAATTACCAATACCGTTCTGTGTTCCATTAATTTATCAAGTGCTTCCTGTACTAATCGTTCAGATTCAGTATCAAGCGCACTCGTTGCTTCATCAAGGATCAATATCGCCGGATTTTTTAGAATTGCTCTAGCTATAGTTATGCGCTGTTTTTCGCCACCGGAGAGCCGAGCGCCACGATCACCGATTACAGTGTCATACTGGTCAGGAAGGTTCATGATAAAATTATGAGCATTAGCTATCTTTGTCGTTTCAACAAGCTTATCGAAACTTGTCTCAATATGACCGTATGCAATATTATTTTTGATCGTGTCATTAAAGAGTATTGTTTCCTGAGTTACAATCCCGATATTTTTGCGCAATGATTCAATCGATAGATCTCTAATATCACACCCGTCAATAGATATGGCACCTTTCGTTACATCATAAAAACGCGGAAGAAGGTTCACCAACGTCGTTTTGCCCACACCGCTAGATCCGACAAAAGCAATTATCTGCCCCCGCTTCACCGAAAAATCAATATCCGATAAAACAGCCTCGCCCTTTTTATAGGAAAAAGATATGTCTTTAAATGCAATTTCATTTTTCAGTGTTTCAAGCTCTATCGGATTTTCTTTTTCAACAACTGATGACTTTGCATCAAGTACTTCAAACACACGTTCACCCGCTGCCATACCCTTTTGTATCGTAACATTAAGTTTTGCGATCACCTTTAATGGCTTTACCATTGATACAAGCGCCCCTAAAAACAGAATAAATTGTCCAAGTGACATAGCACCGCCCAGAACACGTCGTGAACAGTAGTACACAACAAAAAGTGCAAGAGTGATACCTGCTATTTCTGTAAGTGGCCCTAAAAACGCTTCACGTTTAGCTGCTTTAATCATTATTTTAGCAAAATGGTTTGCAATCTGCCTAAACCGTGATATTTCATATTCTTCCATTGAAAATGCCTGAACAACACGTATACCAGAAAATGTTTCCTGTAAAATTGAATTCAAGTCACCTATTGTTTCTTGTGACTGTTTACTGAGTTTCCGTAATCGTTTACCCACCTTTAGTACCGGATATGCAACAACGGGTAAGATCACCAACGCAACCAAGGCAAGCTTATAATCAATTACTACAATAATCGTTGTATATAAGAGTATCTGCATTGCATCTTTGAGTGATGAAGCAAATCTTCCAGAAAGAAGTTCTAGAAGAATATTTACATCGTTGGTGATTCTCGCCATCAAAACACCAACACGTTCCTTAGAGAAATAATCCATTGAAAGATATTGTATTTTTGCATAAATGAGTACTCGAACATCACGGGTTGCATTTTGCCCAATATATTCCATAAGCACTTGTTGTATATAATCAAAGACAAGCTTAAGACAGGTTACAACAAAGAAAAAACCCATCATGATATTTAAGAGGGCTATTCTATCAAAACCGTTTAAATAATTGAGGATCTCATAAAATTGCTCCTTACCAGGAAATGGCACGGCTGTCGTGAAGGTTATTTTTTTACCACTTAATACACCGTCAACCAAAGGCAAAATTGTCATTATTGAAAAACCGCTAAATATCGTGAATAGAATGAGACACACCATCGCTATAATAAATATCGCCAAATACGGCTTAATAAAACCAAATAATCTTTTAATAGTTGTTTTTTGTGTCATATTATTATCCTAACATTGTAAGAACAACATCCGCGGCACGTGCACTTGCCCCGGGACGCCCAAGTTTTTCTTTTACTTTTCCTAACTCTTCTTTTATTTGTGCATATTTGTTGCAGTCATCAATGATATCTTTTACTTTAGAAGAAATCAACTCTGGTTTTGCATCAAATTGAATATATTCATCAATGATCTTTTTTTGCGCTATAACATTTACGAGCCCAATATATGGGATTTTAATCAAAAGTTTTGCTAAAAACCACGTTATAACAGCAACTTTATATATTATTACCATAGGTGTAAGATAAAAAGCAGTTTGTATAGTCGCTGTCCCGGAAGCAACCATGCACACCTTTGACACCTTCATAACATTGCATACATTGTCTACTATCTCTACATGCACAGTGTGCTTACACATAATATCTGGAACAATATGCCCTAAAGCCTTCTGATCATACGCTATAAAAAACCTGGTGTTTACATTCGTTTTTTGTAATAGTTCAGCCGTTTCCAACATTATAGGAAGATTTTTTTTTATCTCAGTTTCCCTACTACCCGGGAGTATCCCTACAATACAATCATCACTTTTAATACTATGTTCTTTTACGAAACTTTCTTCCAAACCTTCTTTCATACTATCAATTAATGGATGTCCCACATAGGTTACCGGCACACCTGCTTTTTCATAAAGATCCTTTTCAAACGGAAGTATCACAATCATATGATCTACACATCTTTTTATTTTTGTAATCCTTCCTGGAGCCCAGGCCCATATCTGCGGACTGATATAGTAAATTACCTTTACACCTTTTTTCTTTACCGCTTCAGCAAACTTTAGATTAAATCCGGGATAATCGATAAGTATAACAACATCAGGTTTTTCAGTATCAACAAACAAAAGGAGAGAATTAAAGACTCGTTTCAGTTCACGGTAATGCTTAAGGACCTCAACCGAGCCCATAACAGCCTTTGATGCAAGGTCATACAAAAGCGTCGCACCTGCAGCTTTAAGTTTTTCGCCTCCGGCTGCAAATACTCTCACGTCATTTTTCTTAGCACATATTTCTCTAACAAGATGTGCCCCGTGCATGTCACCGGACTGTTCACCGGCTATAACTAGTATTTTTTTCATAATTTTAACAACTATTATTAAATTCCAAACACTAATATCGAAATACTAAACAAATCTAAAATTCAAATTTTCAAATGACCAAAAATTACTATTAAATTATTGTTAGTTTTGGATTTTGATATTTGATATTGTTTAGAGATTAGATATCAGTATTTAGTGTTTAAGTTTTTAAACTATTCCACGTTCTTTCATTAATTTTTTCTTTTCACGTATTTGTGCTATTATCTCCATTGCAACTTCAAGCGCATGCAAACCATGTTCTCCTGTCACAAGTGGAACCTCATTTTTTTTCACACTTTCAATAAATGACTGTATTTCAGATTTAAGCGGTTCATCTTTTTTGAGAGGGATTTTCTTTCTTCGCACCTTTGCATTATTCATAGTGTATATATATCCATTCTGATTTTGATAATCAAGTGAGATATATGCTTTGTTTTGGAAAATTCTTATTTTTCTCATTTCTTTATTACCAATCTTACTTGCTGCAATATTTGCGACACAACCATTCTCAAATTCAATACGTGCGTTTGCAATATCATCATTCTCGCTTACGACATTTATTCCGACTGCTCTTATTTCTTTTACCGGTGAAGGAACAAGATTAAGAAGAATATCAATATCATGAATCATTAGATCAAGCACTACACCAACATCTGTTCCTCGCGGATTATAGGGGCACAAACGATGCACCTCTACAAACATCGGATTAAACACAATGTCTTTCACTGCGCGAATAGCAGGATTAAACCGTTCAATATGACCAACCTGCAACACAACATCTTTTTCTTTTTGCAGTTTTACTAGTTTCTCTGCCTGCTCTAATGTTTCTGTAATAGGTTTTTCAATTAATACGTGCACACCCGAGCACAACAACTTTTCAGCTATTTCAAAATGTGCCGGTGTAGGCACAACTACATTGGCAACATCAACAGTATCTAAAATCGGCTCTATCGATGAATAATATTGCACATTATGTTTCTTAGCAACCTTATTTCCACGGCCACTATCACTATCCACAACACCTACTAGCTCCACATCTTGAAGTTCAGTATATACACGCGCATGATGCCGGCCTAAATGTCCCACTCCTATTACTACAGCTTTTAATTTTTCCATTGTTCATCCCGCCTTATATTGCAACAAGTGCTATCTTCGCACTATCTGCTGCTTGCATTATCTTTTCCTTATCAATAAGTATTGTTTTTTGCGCTTCTATTGCACAACAATCAATCTTTGCTTTTTTGAGGACTTCTATCGTTTCAACGCCGATAACCGGAACATCAAAACGCATGTCTTGAGAAGGTTTTGCGACTTTTATCGCAACAGAATGTTTCTTTCCATAATGTCCACCGCGAACCAATGTTTCGTCCGTTCCCTCAAACGCTTCTACAGCCAAAACAGCCTTATCTTTAACAACAACGGTTTGCCCGATATCAAGCCCTGATATCCCCTTGGCAATTGTGTATCCAAAATCAATATCTTCTTGCTGGGATTTTGTCGGGATTGTTTTTGTCAAAACACCTTTATCTGGCATACCTGTCCCCAGCCAAGGAGGAAGCTCCAAAAGGGTGATACCATCTTTTTCTAGTTCATCTGCTATTGCGCCCAATATACTGTCAGCACGTCTATCTTTAAGCTTTGCAACCATTCCTATCATACGTAAATCAAATTTGATATTACTAAATATAAGTGTATGCTTAAGCTTTCCTGCCATTACCGCGCGACTCGCGGAAGCATCTTTAAAAAACCGAATCATTGTATTAAGTTGCCCGACACCGATCCATTTAAACTGGTCAACTTTTTCTTCAATTTCTGGATCGGTATGACCGTGGAACCCGACTGCACAGATTTTAGATACACCACGGGCACGTGCCCCATCAATCACCATGAAGGGCAATTGGCCCCATCCTGCTATTAACCCTAGTGTTTCCATACCTTATACGTACTCTTTCTTGTATACTTAAACAGTTTTGTTTGGTTAGATTCTCTTGCCACAGTGAATGGATACATCAAAGGTTAAGGCCTGCAAATGCCTCGTTCAGATTTATTAACAAACTGAATAAATTCTTTTACTTCGGGTAACTGTGGAAGATCTGATAGCTTCTCTAATGCCTGTTTCGTATTGAGATCTGAACGGAAAAAAACTTTGCATACATTCTTTAATGTTCGTTGTGTTTCTAATGTATGTCCTTTTCGTTTCATGCCAACAGAGTTGATACCACGCACTACCGCAGGATGTCCATCAGCCATCATATAGGGAGGAATATCTTGTACAACTTTTGAACATCCGCCAACAATTGATAGTTTTCCTATACGACAAAATTGATGTATAGCAACAAGCCCACCAATAATAGCTTGATCTTCAATGGTTACACATCCGGCAAGTGTACCAACATTGGCTATAATAACATTATTGCCCACAATACAGTTATGAGCAATATGCGCATATGCCATAATATGACAATTATCACCAACAACTGTTTCCGTTCCTTCACCCGTTGCGCTATTTACGGTAACGTTTTCACGTATCGTTGTTCCTGATCCAATCTTTACAAATGTTTTTTCACCTTTAAACTTCAAGTCCTGTGTAATTAAGCCGATTGCCGCACCAGGAAATATTGTGCAGTTCTGGCCAATCGTTGTGTATCCATCGACAACAACATGTGATATAAGAGTTGTTCCGTCTCCTATCTCAACATTTTCTCCCACAGTACAGAAAGGTCCAATGGTTACATTGTTTCCAATTTTCGCATTTTTATGCACAACAGATAATGTATTAATATTCATTTTAATATCCTACCTCTATTACAGCACCTACTCATCGACAAATGCAAATGTAAGATCAGCTTCAGATGCTAATTCTCCGTCAACAAAAGTCTGTGCATGTACTTTACCGATTTTACTTTTCATCTTTAACACACTCACTTCAATGCGCAACTGATCTCCAGGAATAACTGTCCTTCTGAATTTTGCGTTATCAATTGCCATAAAGTACGCATTTTTTTTCTCGTCTTCGCGTAATTTCAACATCAAAACACCGGCTGTTTGCGCCATTGCTTCTAACTGCAGTACACCAGGCATTACCGGGTTTCCCGGAAAATGACCATTAAAGAACTCTTCATTTACCGTTAAATTTTTATATCCTATAATTTTCTTTTCGTTATCGGTTTCAATGATTCTATCTACCATAAGAAACGGATATCGATGAGGCAATATCTTCTTTATCTTATTGATATCAAGCGGCACCTCAATCTCTTTTTTTCCAGACACCGACGGGGCTAAAACCGAAGTCTTTTTCCCATATTTCTTTACAAGCCTTTCAACAAACTTCACATTAAGGGCATGCCCGCTTTTTATCGCAATTATATGCGCTTGTATTGGTTTTCCAAGCAAGTATAGGTCCCCGATAATATCTAATATCTTGTGCCTTGCAAATTCATCATCAAACCTAAGATTCTCTTTACTAAAAACACCGTCATCTCCGATAACAATCGCGTTATCAAGGCTTCCACCCTTTATGAGCCCTTTATCCATTAATTCTTCTACTTCGTGATAAAAACAAAATGTTCTGGCAGGCGCAATTTCTGTATCAAATATCTCTGAAGTAATAGGCATTGCTACATACTGTGATTTGAGAAATTTATGGTTAAACGATATGGTGCACGATACTTTGAACTCATCAGCAGGAAGAGCAACTATTGAGTTATCACCATCAACAAAACTTATTGGCTCAGTAACGACAAGGCAATCTTTAGGGGCATCCTGATCAACTATTCCCGCTTCTTTGATCATAGTGACAAAAGGTATCGAACTACCATCTCCAACAGGTAACTCCGGAGCATTCATCTCAACGAATACATTATCAATACCAAAACCGGAAAGAGCGGCAAGCAAATGCTCTATTGTGTGCACCTTTGCTTCTCCGACACCAAGTGTTGTCCCTCGCCTTACATCAACGACGTTCTCAACGCACGCTTTTATTTGAGGACTCCCGTCGAGATCTTTCCGTATAAATACAACTCCCGTATTTACCGGTGCAGGTTTACACGTTATATTGGTGTATGCACCCGTGTGGAGACAAATTCCCGAATAACTTGCTTCCCTTATAATTGTTTTCTGTTTCTGTGTCGTCATGTCTCTTTACTTCCTTTTTCTTGAAGCTCTTTTACTTTCTTATCGAGTTGATTAACTTTATCGTATAACTTACCGAGCCTGTTAGTCATCGCAACATTCTTTTTAAACTTCATGTGATCCACTGCTGGAGCGCCAACAACAATTGCACCAGCGGCAATGTCTTTTGTTACGCCTGCTTGTGCTGCAATTATCGCCCTGTCACCTATTGAAAGATGCCCAACTGCGCCGGCTTGGGCCGCCATAGTCACATAATTACCCAATGTTGTACTTCCTGCAATACCTGAATGCGCAACTAATATACAATGTTCGCCAACCACCACGTTGTGTGCAATCTGTACAAGATTATCTATTTTTGTTCCTTTTTTGATAATGGTCTTATCAAAACGAGCTCGATCAATAGTTACATTTGCTCCGATTTCAACGTCATCCTCAATCATCACCGTGCCAATCTGAGGAATCTTTATGTGCTTACCTTCTCTCATAACAAAACCAAAACCATCACTACCAATAACGGTACCGCTATGGATAACCACTCGCTCACCAAGAATTGTTCGTTCCCGAACAACAACATTTGGATAGATAAGGCATCCGGGACCTATTTCTGAATAGTGCCCTATATAAGTTCCGGCGCCAATAACGGTTTTGTCACTAATAGTGCATCCGTCTTCAATCACGACATGCGCTTGTACGCACACATCTTGACCGAGAGTTACATTCTTACCAATAACTGCTGTAGAATGCACTCCCGGTGTATAGACTATTTTAGGTGGCCCCATGAGCTCTATCACTTTAGAAAATGTCAGAGATGGGTTATCGCACCTGATATGAGCAAGCTTAATATCCGGAATATCACGCCCCACAATAATCGCAGATGCCTCAGTTGTTTCCAAAAGCGGCATATATTTCTGATTTGCAAGAAATGTAATATCTCCGACATGTGCTTCTTTTATACCAGATACACCCGTTACAGATATATCCCCGTCACCGCTTAACTCAGCACCGATAAGCGCTGCTATTTCACTTAGTTTTTTTTGCATGTGCTCATATCCTTCATAAAGAAATTAAACACTAACGAGATACAATATTTATTTACTACCCTTATTAAGTATCTCTAAAATACTCTCAGTAACGTCAGCACCGTCTTTTTTGTATACAAGAACATCACTGATAAAAATATAATCATATCCTTCTTTTTTACCTTTTTCCTCAATTACTTTCGTGATTTCGCCAATAATATCTTTTCTTAGTGTCAGTAACTTGTCGCGGATTTCGCCAACAGTATCTTTTTCAAAATCTCTTAATTCTTTGATCTTTTCTTTGATAATCGCTTCTTTATTTCTTCTTGCCTGATCGCTTAGAAGTTCACTTTCCTCTTTAAGCTTATTGATTGATGCAACCATCTTTTCTGCTTCAGCTCTTTTTTTCTTTTGCTCTTCCTGTAATTTAGCGTTAGCAGTCTGCGTTTTTCCGTATTCATTGAAACATTTTTCCATGTTTACATAACCAATTTTGCTTTCAGCAAAACTTGAGCTCACGCACAAACCAAAAAGAAAAACACCCACACATGCGGCAATTATCATATTCCTTACTTTAAACATAAATACCTCCCTTTCTTATATAAACTGTTATGTTACTATTAAAATCTTGTGCCCATATTAAACGTTATTTCTCCGTTACCTTGCTTTGTTTCTTTATCAGTGTATACGGGATATCCATAATCAAGCTGTACAGGACCAACAGGAAGATTAAGCCTTACACCACACCCAATAGCACCATTCATCTCGCCTAAGTCAATATCACCCGTTGTACGAAACACATTACCTGTATCAAAGAAAAATGCACCGCGAATAATAGAAATTATAGGGAAACTATACTCGGCAGATTTGAATATTTCTACATTTCCACCTATTGGCTCACCGAAAGAATCTTTTGGTCCCACTTTTCTATACTTAAAACCTCTGACAGAATTCGCACCACCCATAAAATACCTATCAAAGATTGGAACAAACTCCGAACTACCAAACTCCTGAACGATACCAAGCTCACCTACAAGACGCAATACATGCGTATCAAAAAAAGAGAAATATTGAGCAAACCTTCCGGTACATTTCGCAAAATTTGTGGTCCCACCAAGGCCGGCAATATCACCGATTAAGAGCACCCTGAATCCTTTTGTCGGAAAGAAGAAACTGTCGCGTGTATCATAATCAAGTTTTCCTGTTACCTTACTGACACTGCGTGTTCCATCTTCTCTTTTTAGTTCATCAGATGAATCTTCATCGACATCGATCTTAACCTCTTCTAAAGTATAAATAAGATCACCACGCAAAAACGGCATAAGCGATTTAGCAGCGCGTAGATCAAATCCGATCTTTTGTTCATCGTACCGGCTACTAAGATACGTCCTATTTGCAACATACGCATCAAAACCACCGGCAATTCTTCGATCGAACATATAGGGCTCAGTAAAACTTATTATTCCTTCCTGTCTTTCATTACCCGCTTCTACGCGAAGTCTCATTTTTTGTCCCGAACCAACAAATGTAGGAAAATTCATAAAATCAAAATTACTTTGTGACACTTCGGCAAAACCGACCAAACTGTCAATTGAGCTAAATCCTGCGCCAAAACTTAATTCACCTGTTTTCTTTTCCTCAACAGTAAACACAAGATTTTTCTTGTGTTGAATCCCTGTGGGCTCGTAGTCAACGCTCACATTCTTAAAATAATTTAAGTTTTGCAGACGTTGTTGACTGCGCTTAATTCTCAAGCTATCAAATTTTTGTCCGGGTTTAGCCAATATTTCACGTCTTATAACTTTATCTTTTGTCACTAAGTTCCCGCGAATATCGATTTTTTCTATATACGATATATCATCCTCTTGGATGCTGTATGAAATATCCAGCTTCTTTGCTTCATAATCTATAACGGTATCGGACCGTACCTTTGCATCAATGTATCCTTTTGAGAAGTAAAAATTTTCAACTGTTTGTAAATCGTTGCGATAATCACTAGGAATAAATGTTTTTCCCGTATGCATTTTTAACCCGGTTGAAATCGCTTGTGTGGGAAACTTCTTGTTTCCTTTAAACATAATCTTATCAATAATGTACTGCTGTCCTTCATCTATAGAAATAGTAATGTAAAGTTCTGCATTATCTTCTTTATACATTCTTTTTACATCTTTGATCTTCATATCAATGTATCCCTTTGATACATAAAAAGCCTGTATCCGGTCAAGATCGTCCCGAAATATATCCTCTTTCAAATAGCCCGGCCTGAAAAACCATCGTGGTTTTGTTTTCATAAGCTTCCGAATTTGCTTATCTTTAAAAGCTGTTACACCCTCAAAAGATACCTTTTTTACATACATCTTTTTACCTTCAATAATAGTAATAAAGAGTATTGCTCGACCTGTATTTTCGTTAATGCTCACCTTGTATGATAACTTAACCGAATAATATCCCTTATCTTCATACATCTTCCTTATTGCTTGCATATCTTTCTTGATATTTGCTTCATCAAGAATCTTATGCACTTTTGTTTTCATGTGCTCCATTATTTTATCAGTCTTAAAGACCTTATTGCCTTGAATAACAACATCTTTTAAAAACGGTTTCTCCCGGACAATAAATGCAACCTTTACCCCATCAGCGAAATCTTCAATGTCGATACTGATATTCACAAAATAACCCAGTGTATACAGTCGCCTTAAATCATAATTTGCAACATTCTGAGAAAACGGTCCACCTACTTTTGTTTTAATTCTGCTCAATATAACGGCATCATCAACTGACCTGTTACCTAAAACAATAATTTCTTTTACGATAGACCCCGACTTTTCATCCGCTGCATAGAGCAAGCCCACGCTCATGCAGTGCGCCGTAACAGCCACTACCAAAAAGAGAATAATTTTTTTCACGTAAGAGTCCTTTCTCAACATATAAGGATTTTTATGCATAGTTATTAAAGTCAACCCTGCTATCGATCAACGTATCAGTTTATCAAAATTGCCTATAAATGCAACAGTGTAATCATTGATCTTCAAATGATTCAACTTCTTCCCTATCAATGTAATCGTCAAACCGTGTATATTCTTCACGAAACGCCAGTCGAATCTCGCCCGTAGGACCATTACGCTGTTTTGCAATAATGAGATCAGCTGTACCGGGAGAATCTTCCCTGTCGTAATATTCACGCCTTGTAAGAAGCAACACTACGTCTGCATCCTGTTCAATAGCCCCTGATTCTCGCAAATCAGATAGCTGCGGCCTGTGATCTGGTCTTGACTCTACCGCTCTATTTAACTGGCTTAACACAACAACGGGAACTTGCAGTTCACGTGCAAGCGCTTTTAACGCTTGTGAAATGTCTGACATTTCCTGTTGCCTGTTCTCCGATCTTCGACTCGACCCTGCTACTAACTGAATATAGTCAACAATGATAACTTCTATTTTTGCTTTCATCTTAAGACGTCGCGCCTTTGCTCTTAGTTCCATAACTGAGATACTTGGTGTATCGTCAATATAAACCGGCGCTGTTGAAAGCTTTCCTGCGGCATTAACTAAATCTGGAAAATCACTCTCGCCGAGAAACCCGCTTCTTACTTTATGGGCATTCACCCGTGCAAGAGAACAGAGCATTCTCATCACGAGCTGCTCTTTAGACATTTCCAAACTAAATAATGCAACGGGCTTTTTTTCGCGTATACCAACATGCTCGGCAATACTGAGCGCAAGTGACGTCTTACCCATTGAAGGTCGGGCGGCAAGAATAATAAGATCTGACTTTTGTAGTCCTGACATTTTCTCATCAATATCGGCAAAACCAGACGGCACACCTATGATTCTGGTTTTTTTATTGTACAGATTCTGTACCGTCATAACGCTTTCTTTTATAAGGTCTTTTATGGGCACAAAATCGTTTTGAATTCGTTTCTCAGAAATATCAAAGATTTTCTTTTCAACACCATCAATAAGATTATTGACTTCAATATCTGTCCTATAACAATCAGATATTATTTCGCTGGAAGACATTATAAGATTGCGCAATATTGCTTTTTCATTGACCATCTGGACATACGTCTCAACATTCGCAGCGCTTGAAACAACATCTAAAAGAGACGTGATATATGAAGCTCCTCCCGCTTTCTCAAGCTCACCTTGCGCTTTAAGCTTTTCTGTTAAGGTAATAAGATCAACGGGTTTATTTTCTTCATATAGCGCCAAAATCGCGGCATATATTTTCTGATGAAATGATTTATGGAAACTTACTGAGGTTAACTTATAGATAATGTCCGAGACCGTATTCTCGTCAAACAGCATAGCACCGAGAACGGCCATTTCCGCCTCAATATTTTGCGGCGGGAGCTTATCAGGCATTATTTTCTGTATATTGGTAACATCCTGCACGGTTGAGGACATGATGCTCGACTCACTTCACTCTATTTACCCCATTAGAAACAAAACTAATTTCTACTGGAGGTATACATTTCAATATCACTAAAGGCACCCGTCTCTCACGGGTTTACTTAAAAGGACAGCAATGATATAGGACAGCTTATATAGATGCAATAAATACATTTCACACCATCTTGAAGAGCACTATCCTTTATCTTTGATAACCCACACCTTCAAGTTAGCATCTATTTCACTGTGCACTTTTACCTTTACGGTAAACAATCCCAACGCTTTAATTGGCTCAGCTATCTCAATCTGCTTCTTATCTATTTGAACACCCTCATTTACTAATGCTGCAGCAATATCCTGAGAAGATACCGAACCATACAATGCATCATCTTCACCTGATTTTGCAGTAATGGTGCACGATAATTTTGATATTTGATCAGCTAAAACTTTTAGCGCTTCAACTTTTTTCTGTTCTTCCTCTTCACGTTTGCGTTTAATTACTTCTAATCGCTTTATATTATCCGGCGTTGCAATAACCGCGAATTTTTGTGGAAGAAGAAAATTGCGAGCGTATCCGTCTTTTACTTTTACAATATCCCCACTTTTTCCAACTCTCTCTACATCTCTCGCTAACAGAACTTCCATTTTCTACCTCCCTACTTTTACTTTTGTGCGTCTCTCAATCAATGATTACTTACCGTTACTTTACAACATACGGCAAAAGAGCCATATTTCGCGCTATTTTTATCGCATTCGTCATTAGCCTCTGATGGTATGCACAATTACCGGTAATTCTGCGCGGCATTACTTTCCCCCGTTCAGTCATGTGCCTTTTCAACAAACTAACTTGTTTGTAATCAACATCATCTATCTTATCGACACAAAACTTGCATTTCTTCTGCCTGAATACTTTAAATTTACTACTTTTCTTTCTTGGTTTCGTTTTCAACATAGCTTCCCCCAATCACCTATCTATTTCATATCTTACAGTTAAAATGGTATATCATCATCCTCGCGTGATGGACCTTCTGCAACCGCTGATTCATCAAGAGGGACGGATTCATCATGCTGCTCATCGTATCCTGTGCTCATTTTTTCTGAGCCCCCCTTAGTTCCGCGACTCAAGAATTGTACACTTAGCGCTACTACTTCAATAGTATTTCTTTTTTGCCCATTTTGTTCCCATGAGCGATTCATGAGTCTACCCTCTACCAAAACAGGTGAACCTTTTGTCAGATATTCTTTACACGATTCAGCAACCTTACCCCACACAACAACACGAATAAAAAGAGTTTCTTCTTTTCGTTCGCCATTCTTTGTTGAATAATACCTATTCACCGCTAACCCCAGATTCGCCACTGCAGCGCCTGATGATATGTTACGCACTTCAGGATCACGTGTCAAATTACCCGCCAAAAAAACTTTATTTAAATTAACCATGCTTCATTTTCCCTGTTAGTAAGTTTATGTTGCAGTATTAGTGCTCTGGTCTTCTTTAGCTACTTCTTCTTTAGGTGCATCCTCTTTTGGCACCTCTTCTTTGGGTGCTTCTTCTTTAGCTGCTGCTTCTTCTTTAGGTGCCTCTTCTTTGACTACTTCTTCTTTACTTACCGCTTCCTTGACTACTTCTTCTTTAGGTGCATCCTCTTTTAGTACCTCTTCTTTGGGTGCTTCTTCTTTAGGTGTTTCTGGAGCCTGTGCAACTGGCCTACTTGGAGCACCATACGATCTTTCTCCATATGATCTCTCACCATATGATCTCTCGCCATATGATCTTTCAGCCGGCTCTTCAACAAATGTCTTTATCGGTGAAAAACCCTTTTTATCCCGGTCTACAAACATATATCTAAATACACTATCATTTAATTTCAGTTTTGGATGCAACTTGATAACGGCTGTACTATCTAAAAAGAAATTAATAAGCACGTAGTACCCGTCTATGCATTTTTTAATTTTATGAGTCAATCTTCTTTTACCTAAGTGTAACGTTTCCTCTACTGAACCCTTATTATTAGTAATATCTGTTTGAATCTCTTTAATAAGAGCTTCGATATCGTCCTTTTGTAAGTTTGGGTCTAAAATAAAAATACCTTCATATGCTTTCAAAACACACACCTCCATTTATTAATTCTCATTTTCTTGCGTACACTACACATTCCCGCATAAGCGAAAGGGTGCAGTTATATCACTTTTCACTATAATATACAAGTTTTTTTTAGGAAATTGGAAACGGTTCTATTTTTTATCACTCTATTACTAATTTGTTCTCTTTTCAATAAAAAAGCAGAACCGTCCCCGATTTGATAAACAACGGGCTTTATTTGTCATATTGTTCTTACAGCTTTTTTCCTAATCCATCCGCCAAGTAACCCCAAAAGACCTATACCAAAAAGCGCGTATGTAGACGGTTCAGGCACCGCGGTAAATGTTAGATTGATATCATTTCCGCTCTGACTGATACCAAAAGCCCCGCCGCCAAGGGCATTTGTAAATAAAGCGCTGTCAATATCAAACTTATCGGCAGAAAAACTTGTAATTCCGGTAGAAGCAGTTGCTATAACCCATAAATAATCTTGAAGGTTATTAAAGTTAGAAGCATCAACCTCCATCGTTGATAGATCAAGATTAAATTTACTGCCTGAAGTCGCTGTTATACTAAGTCCGCCTGTAATATCAAGCCAATCCCAGCCGAGACCCAAAGGGGCCCCTTTTAAACCTGTGGCTTTATTAATCTCCCAAAGATAGGTGCCTCCACTTTCCCATACAGCAGCACCGGAATTCAGCGTCCCCGGACTCAATCCAGGAGAAAAAGTACCGCCGCTTGCAACAACAACATCTCCAACAGTTCCTGAACCAATCAGCGTACCCCCGCTGTTAATTGCAACCGCGCTGTCAGCAATGGTGCCGGTTACAGACAGTGTTCCAATATCAATCGTAGTTGCACCCGAATAGGTATTCGCACCTGAAAGTGTAACTGTTCCCGCGGCAGTCTTAGTCAATGCACCAACTCCCGCGAGTATCGCGCTTATCGTTCCGCTTTCAACAGCATATGAACTGCCTGTCAAAACACCTGACGTTCCTGTAATTGCACCGCTCGTTAATGTTACAGCTGCTACTGTGTCATCGTAGTTAACAATATCAAGTGTCCCCCCTGAAACTGTAATTGCACTGCTGTTAGAAAGGACATTACTGGCTCCGTATTTTAATGATCCCGCACTTACTGTTGTCGCACCAGTATAGGTATTTGCCCCTGATAATGTTACTGTCCCTATATCGCTTTTTATCAATGCTCCAGATCCACTGATAACACTCGAATATGTACCACCACCCATTTGGCTGAACTTTACTGTCGCGTTATTTGTTATATCTCCCTGCAAACTTGTTGTCGTTCCTTTGAGTATTCCTCCACTTACCAGTGTTCCTCCCGAATAGGTGTTTTGACCCGAAATTGTTGTCTCTCCAAAAGCGCTTTTTATTACTACTCCTGTTCCACTGATTATGCTTGAACATGTTATTGAGACCATCACATCTATAAACTCCACTGTCGCATTATTTGTTATATCTCCTTGCAAACCTCCGGTTACGGTTGTTTCGAGTGTGCCTCCACTTACCGTTGTCCCACCCGAATAGGTATTTTCCCCTACTAATGTAACTGTTCCCGCGGTAGTCTTAGTCAGCGCACCACCTCCCGCGAGTATCGCGCCTATCGTTCCGCTTTCAACAGCATATGAACTGCCTGTCAAAACACCTGTTGTCCCTACAATATCACCGCTTGTCAATGTTACAGCAGCTACTGTGTCATCATAGCCGACAATATCAAGTGTCCCCCCTGAAACTGTAACTGCACTGCTGTTAGAAAGGACATTACTGGCACCGTATTGTAATGATCCTGCACTTATTGTTGTACCGCCAGTATATGTATTTGTACCTGAAAGTGTAACTGTTCCCGCGGTAGTCTTAGTCAGCGCACCACCTCCCGCGAGTATCGCGCCTATCGTTCCGCTTTCAACAG
>JAVCCP010000047.1 GCA_030765405.1 Candidatus Ancaeobacter aquaticus
CTCACTATATCTCAGAATTCATACATGCTGATTTTCTGGAAGAATTTAACCATGATGAAGTTGATCTGAGTATTTTATCACTGTCATTTTGCCGCGAGAACTCCATTGCGGCTGCAAAGGACAAAGATGGAGAAAAAGCTATCGTAATAAGTAATCCGTTTAACTGGAGCCTTTTAGACCTTATAGACCAGATTGGCGGCGAAACGAGTTCTTATAAAATTGTTATCGCAACACCCAAAACTATAAAGGATGTATTACAGAGCGAATATTTCGCCGCTCTTGCAGTGCGAAAAGAAGAACAAGCACCAATACCTTCTGCGGGTAAAACAAATGACTGTCTCACCAAGAGACGTGTATGAAAAAGTACTGGTTGAAGAAATGCAGCATGACGTAAAGGAAGAAATAAGTTCTCAACCAAAAGAAGAGGTCAAACACATACAGAAGGAAGTCGAGCAGAAAACAGACCAGACTGAAACTAAGAACCCATCCATCCTTATTGTTGAAGATGATCCCGACACACTCACATTGATTGAGCTCCATTTAAAGAATGCGGGCTATGAAATCACCTCTGCCGTTGATGGGATCGACGCACTCATGCTTTTAGGTAAAAACACCTTTGATTTGATACTTTCCGACATAAACATGCCTAATTTAGATGGATTTAAACTACTTGAAATGGTACACCAGAAAGGCATACCATCACCGGTAATATTTTTATCGGCAATATCTACAGAAGAAGCTGAACTAAAAGGACTAGAAATGGGAGTTGAAGACTTTATTAAAAAGCCATTTAAAAAAGAAGTTCTTTTATTGAGGATAAATAATATACTCAAAGCCCAGAAAAAATAAAAATATTTTTTATTAAAATACACCCATCAATCGTCTACACTCGATATCATTACTTATGAGTGGATATACCTTTTCTCACAATGAATGCCAACGAAACAAGGGTTACACTTGCCATAAGGGCATAAACACCGATGACATATACAATGACAACGATTCCATTGAGCGGCCAGAAAATTAAAAACGCGCCAAATAGTATCGATAGGAAACCGCTTAATAGAAGAAGTATCTTTCCGTTTTGTTTAGATGGCAATTTAAATGCAACAACCGCTTCAAATATACCGGCAACAATTGCCCAAAAAGCTATTATATAAAGAAAAACTATCGCTGTTATGCCTGGATAAAAATAGGTAATCAAACCTGCCGCAATACCGCATATACCACGCACTATAAGTTCTCCTCTTCCGCCGGCATCCGGGTGGTGATGGAATGCTGACACTAAAGAACACACACCATCCAAAAACACAAATACACCAAAGAAAAGTATAAGAACCTCAAGAGTAATCCCGGGTACGGTAAAAGCAAAAATACCAAACAGCAGGGCAAAAATACCACGTACAGCAAGAACCCACCAGTATTTAGCTAAGATTATTTTTCCAGCATTATTGTTCAGGGCATTTTCCATAAAATATCCTCTTTCTTTATAGTATGTTAAAAGCAACAACTGATATAGCACTTCACTGATAAGACTTTTCTATGTAATCTCTCACTCGTTATAGATAGGTATTACTTCTCTATATATTACCCAAGTAAAGACTGAATTTTTTCCATTACATCTTCTGTAACATATGGTTTTCTGACAACCATATCAATACCAACATCATTACACGATTCTTCAATCAATGGGTCACCTGATGCGGTAATCGCAATAATCGGAATTTTCGATAAGTCGGTAACATTCTTAATTTCTTTGCATAGTTCATAGCCGTCAATATTTGGCATAAGAATATCAAGGAGTATGAGATCAGGCTTTTCACGGAGGATACTACTGACCGCTTTTTCGCCATCAACCTCCCATACGCAATCATATCCTTTGCTCTCAAGAATAATGCGCAACATATGAACTTGCTCTATCTCGTCTTCAATTATCAAAACTTTTTTTTGGGACATGATCTCCTCGATAACATGCATACTGTTGATCTTATTATACCACTAAACCCTATTATGTCACATTGTTTCTCAGTGAGTAGGGCACTTCAAGCCCATGAGAAATCATAAGCTCTTCATTTCTCATAATCGCATCAGAATTGCCGTCTGATATGATGCATCCGTTATCCAAAAGAATGACCCTATTACATACTTGCCGTATCATTTCAAGGTCATGTGAGGCAATTATTTTTGTATGTTTAAAGTTATTGAGTAATGTTATGAGTTCTCTCCGTGATCGCGGGTCAAGATTGCTTGCCGGCTCGTCCAACACAAGAACATCAGGAGACATTGAAAGCACGGTAGCAATTGACACCCTTTTTTTCTCCCCAAAACTCAAATGATGGGAAGGCCTGTCTATAGCACTTTCCATCGTTACTTCTCTTAAAGCCATGTGTACAGATTGTATAACATCATCTTTATTGAGACCCATATTCAGCGGACCAAAACTAACATCGTCAAAAACAGTAGGCATAAAAAGCTGTGAATCAGGGTCCTGAAATACAAGTCC
Organism: Candidatus Ancaeobacter aquaticus; assembly: GCA_030765405.1. Classification (NCBI taxonomy): domain Bacteria; kingdom Pseudomonadati; phylum Candidatus Auribacterota; class Candidatus Ancaeobacteria; order Candidatus Ancaeobacterales; family Candidatus Ancaeobacteraceae; genus Candidatus Ancaeobacter; species Candidatus Ancaeobacter aquaticus. The sequence goes on from JAVCCP010000047.1 coordinate 2,504, forward strand.
CACTTTTTTTCGGATCCTGGATTTATTCTTCTCTGAAACTTTCATACCACATATAGATACTTCACCGGTGCCCTGCAAAATTCCGTTCATATGCAGGAGCATGGTTGATTTTCCCGCGCCATTGGGCCCAATGACACCGAGCGTTTCATTCTCATACAGGTTAAATGATACGTCTTGCAGTGCTTTCGTCCCATCATGATATAAAAAATTAACCTTGCTAAACGATACAACGCTTTTACTCATTACGGCTCCTGTTTTATGTCAATAGCTTGATCCCTGTTATAATGGACACGATTATAATCATACTCATTGTATCACGAAAAGTAATGGCGCTTTCATTAATAGTTACTATATGCCCTTGAAATCCCCGCGCGCACATCGCGCAATACACGCTTTCAGACCGTTCATAGCTTCGCACAAATAAGACTCCCAGCATATGCGCAAATGCCTTCCATTGAAACAGTATGTTTCTCCCGACAGTACGAGATTCTTTCGCAATTTTCATTTTGTGAAGTTCATCGATGAGAACAAATATATAGCGATACATAAACGAGAGTATTGTAATAATTATATCCGGCACCTTTAATCGTTGGAACGCTTTGAGCAGGTCTGTAAAATGTGATGTCGAGATAAGCACACTCATAACAAGTATCGATAAAAACGCTTTTATAATAACGCCTGCAAACATTTCAAGGCCTTCCTGTGTTACCGAAACGGGAATGGTAAGAACGTTAAAGGTCAGTACCGGGACGCCCTGCTTCATAAATGGCACACTCAGCGCGATCAGAAAAACAAACGGTATGATGATCATGCATCGTTTGATCAAAGCAACAACCGGAAGATGCGCAATCAAAATAAGAGACATTATCAAAAAAGCATACAATAAGAAAGAAGGGTACTTTTGCGGCGCGGTTGTAACGATACATACAATCAAATAGATGAACAATATGATCTTGAGACGCGGATCACACCTGTGCACACGACTATTTATGTCGCTGTACATGTCAATAAATGCGTGATGCATTTCTATTTACCCTTTTTTTGCATTCGGTCTTTTCAACATGCGAGCAATACCATAAACAAGAAAGAACATTATTAACGTCCCAAAAGCTCCTGCTGTTGCTGTGGCCATCCCTTCGCTTTTAATCCAGGGAAAAACGTAATCCGGTACAGGGGCGTATATTATCGGTTCTCTTTCACCTTGCTCAATAAAACTTTTTTCTTCGGCCACTTTTTCCAAACCATCGGGCGATTCAGACGCAAAGGGCGAAAGAATAACCGCGCAGAAAAGTGCTATTATAATCGCAACAAATATCTCTTTTTTACTCATGTGGTGCCTCCCTCGTATTATATATCAAATCCGGCCTAACCTTTAAGACAAAACTTATGACCAGCATGGTAATAATCGCTTCTCCGATACCAATAAACGCATGGACAAAAAGCATTGCCGGCAAAACAACTTTAAAAGGCGACATTCCGGAAAGGGCAAGTTCAACAGCGCACAACCCTGATGCACACATAACTGATACCCATGCTGCTATTCCTGCAGCTATCAGTACTTTCTTGTTATTATTGAAGATTCGTAGCATTAAAAGGTACACACAATACCCCCCCATGGTACCTATAATAGACATATTAAAAATATTAGCACCAAGAGCGGTGAGTCCACCGTCCTGAAATACAATACACTGCACTATTAATACACAGGACAACACAATGGCTGCCGCATACGGGCCGAGCAAAATTGCCGCGAGAACTCCGCCCAATAAATGTCCTGACGTTCCTCCAAGAACAGGAAAATTCAACATTTGCGCAGCGAAAATGAAAGCTGCCATGACACCCATTAAAGGAACCACCTTGTCCTGCAGAACTTCTTTCGTCTTTCTAACGCAGTATGCGAGCCCTCCAAATGATAAAACCCACGTTGATACCCATGCTGGAGTCGATAAGAATCCATCTGGTATATGCATATACACCTCCTCATGTTTAATAAATTACTATCTAATACTATTTATTCCTACTATTTCCCCTTTATATTCACCGCGTAGGTGGAACAGGGACTGTTCCACCTACGCGGTGGCGAAGCACGGGGGGAGGATTAAACCTCTAATTAAAAGTTTACCTGCGCGCGAGCACCATAAATCCATATCGTGTCGTGTTCAATCGCATCCGCGGCATTAGGATTCCATACCAGTTGAAAATTTGGTCCAAACTCAACAAAGTCATTAAACACCCACCGGTAATACATTTCAACATGCCCTTCATTCTTCCCTTTTCGCTCATAATCCGCTTTACGATAATCTTTTCCTGGTATCAGCTGGCCAATAGCCATGCCAGCAGTATCGTCTTTACGGCCCCACATACCACCCTCCATATGAAAACCTGTACTCCATGAGTATTGCACAATCGATGGACGCCTGTCCTGATTACCAAACCGCACAAACATGCCAATGTGCTCGGTTAGATACTGATCAAAACAAAGCCCCATACCCCAGTTCGTATCCTTATTAAAGTTGAGAAGATCGGGATTGTCCGGATCACGGGCAATATCGGCTTCTGAAGACAACCTCTGGTGATAACTGTCATTGTCCCATATGTAAAAACGATAGTTACCCTCTTTGTCAAAAAGCTTTGGTTTGATTGTTAGCTGAGCGATACTAAACAGGTTATCAGATATATTGTTCCAGTCCGCGTTACCGTCAAATGCGCCAAGGCTGAGTTCGCAATATTCGCACGGTTCAATGGCGGCAATAAGACCAATACTGTTATCTTCGGGAAATTCAAGCGCCGGATTGTTGCGAAATATGTCTGAGATGAATTGTCTGGTCTCGTCATTGGCAAACGCACAATTATCAAAAAATACCGACGTATCCATCTTACCGGTTAAAGCGGTGATCTTTTTGTCAAACCAGTATGTTTCAAGCCACAGCTCAGTCATCCTTATATTCGTATCATTATCAGCATCTCGGTTAACCCCGCTTAATACCGAAAGGTCCGGATCAATACCCGCCCCCTCACCTCCTTCAAGATGCAAAAATGCAGCGCCAAAATCTTTAAAGTGCTTAAATAACATCATATCAAGTGATGCATTTATGTTACGTGCTTCCTTCTTGTCCCGACCGCTTCTATTGGCATTATGCGTGCCCTGAAAAACTGCTGTACTGCCACCGCTGAATTCGAACCCCTGTATAGACAAACCGGGGCGACCTTTGTCTCTCATTGGAAGCATATCGCTCATCTCACCAAATTGCACGCGATGTATCTCCAGAGCCTTTGTAATATCCTTAATTTTGTGTGAAACATTCGTAATTGTATTATACTGATTCTTTATTTCTTCCTTATGCTGACATACCGCTTTATCATGAGTACAAATTGTTGTTGAGATCATATCAAGCTCTCTTCGTTGCTTCGCCAGCATTGATTGCTGTGTTTTAATAAGCTCGTTTTGATGTTCGATCTTTTCCTCTAACATCTGCATCCGGGAATTCAACTTCTCAAGAGTTGCAGCAATGTTAGACTGTTTTGCATAAGCGCAATTTGAGGCAACGAATAACAATCCTATAATAATTATAACTTTCTTCATATATTGACTTATGCCTCCTTATACTATTTATTGCAATTTGTAGCTATTTATATCCACCGACGCAGTGGGATAGGCGGTGTGGTTTAATAGCCGTAGAGTTTTATTATCGTGCTACGTTATTTAAATATGTAACACGAAGTGTTAAAAAAAATTAGATGTCTTTACCTGTCGATGCCATACTCAAGGTACAGTGCTTTATCCCTTTTATTGATTTTAATTTATGGACCAGATTTTGTGTATCGCGCGCATTGCCTTTTATCGCTAATATCTCCAGACAATTATTATGATCTAAGTGTATATGCTGAGTAGCCATGATCAAGGTTTGAAAATCATGCTGTATACAGGTAATAGTATTTAAGAGCTCTCTCTTATGATGGTCATATATTAAGGTAATCGCTCCGGCAACTTCTTTATCATGCTCCCATGATTCTTTGACGAGATCTTCACGAATGAGGTCACGCAACGCTTCAGATCGATTTTTGTAATTCTTATGCTCGATAAGCTCATCAAATCGTTTTATTAGATCTTTTTCTAATGAGACACCGAATCTATACAGTTCAGACATTGAGCTCTCCGTGTTACGAAAGTATAGAAAGTAACACATGTTATTTTCTGTGGCAAGTTATTTTTGAATTTTTTTTGTCATAGATAAGATATTCTTATTGTCTTTACGTCTATAGGAAAGATTATCCATAATATTTTTCACAAAATGTATCCCATATCCTCCAAGTTCACGGTCTTCGAGCTTTTTGTGTACGTCTGGACTCTCTACCGTGAGCGGATCAAAAGGATTCCCGTCATCTTCTACAATTATACATATTTCGCTATTAACCGTTTTAAGCTTTATAACGATATTGTGTTTTTCCTCATCACTATATCCATAGGTTATCGCATTAACAACAATCTCCTCAACTGCCAGATTGATATCATGCTCAAAATTCTCTAGTATATGGTGCTTTACACAAAATGCATGAAGCTTTTCTGTAAGCACATTAATCTCTTCAAGTTCATTTTTTATAACAATATTTTCTCTATCTATCACTTTTTACTCCTTCACTACTGCCGCAATATCTGAGTGCCATTAATGTAATATCATCGGCTTGCGGTGCACTTCCAGCAAACAGGGTAACATCCTCTAATATTTTATCCGCCATTTTTTTTGAGTCCATTTCATGGAATTTATTAACTTTATCTTTCAACCTTTCTTCACTGTAATCTTCTTCTTTCTCATTTATCGCTTCGGTCACACCGTCAGTATACAGTAAAAGCACATCGCCCTCCCCTAACACTAATTCCGAAGATGTATACTTTGCTTCTTCAAATACGCCTGCAATAGTACCTTCAGTACTATTCATATATTCTGACGCACTACCTGATCGCACCAAAAGCGGTGGATTATGACCAGCGTTCACATATCTGACCTTTCCTGATCTAATATCCAGCACTCCAAAGAAGAGTGTAATAAACATTGAGGAATCATTTTCCTTAATAAGCTCGGCATTTACCCTCTGAATTAATTCGCCGGGATCATGCGTTACTTGCGCAAGAGTCTTAATAAGAATCTTACCAATAGCCATAAAGAGTGCGGCAGGAACACCTTTTCCCGAAACGTCACCTATCACAAAACACAGATGATCATCATCTATAAAATAGTAATCATAGAAATCTCCACCAACCTCGCGAGCTGATTGTAAGAGCGCAAACAGATCACATTCTTTTTTTTCAGGAAATGTTTCCGGCACAAAACCCATCTGTATCCTATGAGCAACGCGGAGCTCCCCTTCCATTCTTTCTTTTGCTATCGTAGTTTCTTTAAGATTTTGTATATACTCTTTAAGAGAAACTCTCATACTTTCAAAACATGATGTTAATAAACCGACCTCATCGCGGGACGTAATCTTGGGTAGGATAAAATCCAGGTTTCCTTGAGAGACATCTTGCGTTGTTTTAGCCAGGAGTCTCAATGGACGAGTAATCGCGCCAGATATAAGGATAATAATTATACCAAGCACTATACAACCGATAACCGCTAGGCCTACATTCACTTTAGTCAGAGTATATATTGACGCCATTAATTCATCTTGCGGAAAAATAACGCCAAGCGCCCAACCGCTGGCAGGGATCGGGGCATATGCCAGCCAGTTCTTTTTGCGGGTGAGAGGATCGATTAATGGAATAAACCCCTCCTCACCGCGCACCATTTTCTGCCCAACCTCATGTAACGCATCATTGTCCATTTCTCGTGCAATATCAAATATGGTTTTGCGCATTACCATATTTTCATGCGGATAAGTTACAAATTTTCCTTTTTTTGATATCAAAACAGCATACCCTGACTCAGCAATCTTTACTGATGATACAATTTTCTGGAGCCATGCAAGACAAATATCCGCTGTCACAACACCCATACATCTTCTTTTCCCATCAACATTTTTATAAAACGGTACCGAATACGTTGCCATAATAATGTTGCCACCGCCTTTATCGTAATACGGCTCACTCCACACAGGCTTCGCCTGATCTTTTGCATTGCGATACCACGGTTGATCAAAATAATTGTATTCACTTCCATCAAGAGATGTCGATACGACCTTGTCGCCTTCTTTGTAATAGTATGGCGCGAAATACTTTTTTTGTGGATCAAAGGCATGGGGCTCAAAAGCTACTGTTGCCCCGAAAACCTCATTATTTTTTGTAACCGCAGAACGAAGCATCTCACTTATTTTTTCATTACTAAATGGTGCTTCTTCCAATAGGTATGCAAAATTTTCAGGTAGCTTTTCAACTCCCCGCAGTATTGATTCGATCTTGTTAATAGTAAGATTCACGGTATCATCTGCATTCTCACGGATCTTTTCAGCGATCAGTTTTCTGGAATAATGATAATTGTAGCTCAATATAACGACAAAGATAATAGAACTCGAAATGAGAATTGAGGAAATAAGTTTAAATGTTATACTGTTTTTCATTTTCATAGAATATTGCCTGTTATAACGCTCTTATTTTCTTACAATGTGACGGGTAGTAAACAGCTTCTGTAAAACTTTCCAAATGCCCAGATCTTCTTTTGCACGCATAATTGCGTCCCGCGCTTTTTCATCGCTCATTGACCTGGCAATAGCGGCAAGAATTTGTACCTGTACATCATCATCCTTCGGAACAAGGATCAAAAATATAAAATGTGTTGGTTTACCATCAGGTGAATCCCACTCAATACCTTCTGGAGACCGTCCAAAAATAATGACCGGTCTCTGGATAAAATCCACTCGTGCATGCGGTATTGCTATCTCATCTTCTATCGCTGTTCCCATATCATTTTCACGAACAAGAACAGTTTTAAATAAACTATCCACATCACCAATGCTTTCCTCAAAAGCCGCTTTTTCACAGAGTTCACGTATTGCAGCGTCTCTTTCATCCGTTTTGAGCTCTCCGATAACCGCCCTGCGTGAGAAATACTCTAGCAAGCTCACTTCTTTTCTTTTTCGTATAGAATAATCTAGAAGAGGCCCAAGAATAACGGTTGAAATAATCGCACCAAAAACTATCGCTTCAAATACGGGTTCAGATATAAGATTATGCTCAAGAGCCAACACACCGACAACAACTTGTATCGCACCACCGGGAATATGTGATATCGCAACTGTAAGCCTGTTTACTTTCGGTAATTTTGCAATCGATACTCCGATCCATGTACCAAAGAACCTCCCAAATGTGCCGACAACCGTAACAATGAGAACGAGAAACAGATCAAAGTTCTTAACAAAGTCGATCTTCAGACCAATACTCGCAAAGAAGAGCGGAACAAATACCGCATACACCATTTGAGATATAACCTGGCGTGTTCGTTCGGATAACGCCTTTGCTTCACCGGCCATAACACCGGCAATAAAAAAACCAAATAATGCATGGATTCCGATCTTTTGTGTAATCGCACCGCACGCAAGACCTAAGAGGCAAATAAAGGTGAGTGACGATGCGGGTTCAGGCATTTGCTTTTCTCTGATCTTTGAAATTGTATAGTTTGCGAATGTCCGGCCAACAGTCAAACATAACACGGTAAAACCAATTGCTGCACTCAACAGAAATACTATCTTTCCAAATGCCAGGTTTGCCTGAGTAAAGAAACCCAAAACTATGGTAAAAATAAGCCATCCAATAATGTCATTAACTGAAAGCGCTGACATAATTAAAAACCCTAAATCGGTTTTAGAAAGTTTCAGGTCATGCAATGCGCGGGCAACCGTAGGCAGAGCGGTAATTGCCATTACCGTGATCATAAAAAATGTAAATATCAGCCTCTGGTCAGGATTGATCAAATAGCGGCTCGGCAGGAAATAAATAGGCAAAAATGCAATTGCCATCGGGACAATAATATCGGTTAAGGCGATCTTGAGCGCATCACCCCGCTGTCTCCACGCACTCGAAAAATCGATCTCAAGACCTATTTCAAGAAGAAGAAACAGCACACCCAGCCACGATACGGTCATTAACATACTTTGCTGAATAGGATCTACAGGAAATATTATACTATGCAATTGCGGGAAATAACGCCCAAAAAGTGTCGGGCCAAGTACTACTCCTACGAGTATCTCCGCGGTCAGAGCCGGCTGTTTCCACCGACGGAACAGCTCACCCAGCCCACGAGCACACCCCAACAGTATAAATACCTGCACAAGAAAAAGCATTATGTTTTGTTCACTTAAAAACTGCATACACGCCTGCTTATCGTTATTATCACATCTCTATTCGTGTAATTATATAGCGAAGAATGAAATCTTTAAAGCAAAAACTGTTTCATATTCACCCTCAGATAATATCTCGTCAGTAAAGACTATTATGTATGTGTACATTTCTGTTATGTGTTATACTTATTATGTCTTTAAACAATTTACACGGGAACGTAGTTATTATGTTTAATCTCTCAAAAGAAGACATCGAAAAAATTGATCATATGTTTAATGAAGTACAAAACGCCTCAAAAACCTTTATGGGCTATCCATGCAATCAGGATTTTGATTATGACCGCCTCTTTCCTTTCCTTGAATACACGGTAAATAATATAGGCGACCCTTATATCCCGACACATTATCGTCTCAACTCGCATACTCTCGAACGTGAAGTGTTAGATTTTTTTGCAGGACTTATGCACGCAGATAAAGATAATTTCTGGGGATATGTCACTAATGGCGGAACAGAAGGAAATATGTATGGGCTCTACCTTGCACGTGAACTATATCCCGAGGGTATTGTATATCACTCTCAAGATGTGCATTATAGCATTACAAAAAGTTTTCGAGTTCTCAGAATGAAAAATATCATGATCCGTTCACAAAAAAATGGTGAAATTGATTACGATGACCTTAAAGAAACAATACACATCAGAAGAGAAGTTCCTCCCATTTTTCTATTAACGATCGGTACCACCATGAGAGCGGCTATCGATAACGTCGGTAAAATAAGATCAATGATGGAAGAATTGGCTATCACAGAATATTACATCCATTGTGATGCCGCTTTAAGCGGTATGATACTTCCCTTTATTGATAATGCCACACCATTTGATTTTGCTGCAGGTGCAGACAGCATTTCAGTAAGCGGACACAAATTCATAGGATGCCCAATACCATGCGGTGTCGTACTGGCAAAAAAGAAAAATGTCGATAAGATCTCAAAGTTTGTTGAATATGTCGGGACGCTTGATACAACGCTTACCGGTTCTCGTAACGGAATAAGCCCTATATTTCTATGGTATGCAATTAAAAATATAGGGGTAGATGGTTTTAAGAAAAAGGTTTCAGATTGCCTTGAGCGTGCAGACTATGCATTAGCTGAACTCAATAAGCTCGGATGCAACGCATGGAAAAATGACTTTGCAACAACCGTCGTTTTTGATCGACCATCACAAGATATTATAAACAAGTGGCAGCTGGCACCCCAGGGAGATATTTCTCATATTATCATTATGCCGAGTGTCACAAAAGAAATGATTGATGAATTTCTTGATGATATAAAGAATGCTAAAAACAAAGGCTAAATATGAACAAGATTTTTATAGTTGCTAAAAATAAAGTAGGTGTTCTTGCAACAATCACTGAACTCCTTGCTGAAAAGAATATTAATATCGATGAGATTGATGTAGATGAATTACAATCACTCAAAGGTATGGAAGCATGCGTTATATCGGTTGATAAGTACGATCTGGCTTTGGAAACATTGCGTAACGCCACTATGAAAGAAGGTCTTTTCAAAGCTGTACCACAGGAAAACCTTGTCCTTTTACTCACTGACAAGCCCGGTGCGCTTGCACACATAACCAAAAAGTTTAAGGATGCAGATATTAATATTCACGGCATGCATATTCTTGAACGAGACGGAAATCATTCTCTTGTCGGGGTATCTGTTGATCACATTCTTGAAGCAAAACAGGTAATCGCTGATTGCCTTATCTTTCCGAAATAAACAGACATATCAGACTACAGACATCAGACCATAGACTACAGACCAAAAAATTAAAATCAAAAAAAACAAAACAAAGCATCAAGAATTTCTGGGACTCAGCTTATACTTTTAATTGCGGGACTTGACTCATAGGTGTTTCAGGTTTATCAACTTTTTTCTTCCTTTTATCCGCTAACACAGCTGCCGCACAATTTGCCTGAATTTCTGTAACAGTAAGGATAGGATCTGTAATGGGACTCACAGCAAACAAAAATATTGCTGCCGCTCCTGTAGGAATTCCTAACGGCCCTAATATAAATGCTATCATACCGATTGAACCCGCACCGGGAACCTCTGGTGTTATCATCGCAGTCAAAACAGCACCAACAAGGATCATAAAATAGCCTTCAAAACCAAGATGGACATTATATATCTGAGCAACAAAAATTGATGCAAGAGCAAAGTAAAGCGCCGTACCCTGCGGATTAAGATTTACACCAAGTGGCATAATAAAATTTGCCGTACCTTTTTTTACTCCCAGATTACGATTAAGACAGCGCAATGAAGACGGTACTGCAACATAGGTATTTGACGTACCAAATGCGATAACAAGAGTATCACGCAACGCTAAAAAAGGACTAAAAAATGATCCTTTTCTTCCGGTACGCACCCATATTATATCGTTATAGATTAATATCACGATAAATGCCGCTATATAGAAAAAAACAACAAAAATCCCGAGTGCACTTAATATGTGATATCCAACTTGGGCGATCTGTGACGCAAAAAGACAGCATAAGCCGAAGGGAAATATATATCTGACCCATCCGATAAGTTTTTGAAATGCATCATAAAAAGTTTCAATTACCGTTAAGGTTATATCACCTGATCGCGATCTCACAAAACCAAGCGCTAGTCCTAAAAGAATACAGAAAAAGAGTATTGAAAGATTATCTCCACGATTAACTGCCCTGAAGAAATTTGACGGGACCATGCTTTTTATGAATCCGACAATCCCCTTACCTGACTTGTCCTGCTGACCACCTGTTGATTGTATCTCGGACTGGAGTATGACTTTTCCCAATGTTACTTGCGATTCTTCGCTGAGATCCGCTCCCGGCCGCGCAATGACACCAATAACTATGCCAATAAGACTCACCGCGAATAAACCGGTAACGAATATCACAAGAAGCCTTCCTATATACCTCATTGTCTTACCGGACTGGATCAATCGTCCAATACTCGATATAACAGCGGTGATCAAAATAGGAATAACAAACATCTGTAAAAGAGATAGAAATACGCTACCATACGGAGTTAACAATGCCGCAAAATCTTTAAAAAATATACCGAGTATAAATCCCAGTATAATCCCGGCATAAATTGCAAATGGTGACAATAACCATTTGCATGATAAAAATGAAAATATTATTTTTCTTGTATCCATGATTGATCTTTAAAGTATTTTATAATTAACTTGTCCATTGTTCCGTTCAAATCTTCTCGAAGCAAAAACTGATTTAACCATACAAACAACTGCACATCTTCCCAATGAACAGCCATTGATATCGGATCTTTTTTATCTTTTTGCACTTCCATATGTAGCCTAATTGATGCAATAGGTTTTGTCTTTAGCCATTGCTGGACGGCAACATCATCATAGATCAGGGCAAGTATCTTGCCTTTAAAAACTGCATCTGCAAGCTTATTCCAGCTATCATAAAGAACAACCTGCGCTTCAGGATATTCTTCTTTTGCAAAACCAACATATGCACTGCCGCGTACCACACCAATCATTGCATCTTTATGATTTAACAGTTTATCGAGATCGTCTCCCCGTTTCGTTTTAGCGGCAAGTAACCTGTTAATCAATAATGTTTTATACAATGTTATATACGGATCAGTGAGTAAAAGTCTCTGCGCGCGATCCAGAGTATTGCTAAGGCATGATATTGCAATATCCGCTTTTTTCTCAAGAACTAAAGTTACTACCTCGTCATATGTTTTTGCGCTGCGATCAAGCTCTAACTCCACTCCCAACTTTGATGCTATGTCCTTGGCGATTTCTACGTCAAAACCGATAAGGTTTCCTTTTTCGTCATACATAAAGACTTCTGCGAAATGACGTTTAGCGGAATAATCGCGAGGAAACGAACTCGAAAAGAGTAAAAAGTAGAGCAAGAGAAACGGGATAGCAAACGATAGCCGAAAAAAGATACAGGTATCCTGTAAAG
>JAVCCP010000048.1 GCA_030765405.1 Candidatus Ancaeobacter aquaticus
ATTCATTGCTAAGGGCAGAAAGATAGAAAAACTGACACAATCAACCATTCAGACTATAGAAAACTGGATTAATAACTACCCACGCAAGATACTAAATTTTCAATCTGCTCAACAGGGGTTTGAAAGAAAACTTCAGGAGATCGCAGCTTAAATGAAAAATAACCACTATCTACGGCATTTAACTTTACAATCTACCGTTTGTACGCAATTTTAACATTAGTTTGTCAATATCGAATGGCTTTGAAATAAAGTCCTTGATATTATATTGCTCAGTTTGCGCAAGAACATCATCTTTTTTTCCGTACGCAGATAATATCATTATATGGGCACCTGTATCAAATTCTCTAATTCTCTTAATTGTTTCAAACCCATCAATCCCTGGCATCATGATATCAACAATAATAATGTCAAAGGCATTTTTCTTTGCTAATGCAATTCCTTTTTCGCCATTTTTTGCAGTTGAAACAGAAAATCCTTCAGATGACAATATGTCTTCTAATAATGTTGTTATTGCCTCTTCATCATCGATTACGAGTATTGAATCCTCAGAAAAAAGCATATCATAGTTCGTTTCTATCGCATTGACTACAATATCTTCAAGCTGCTCAGGTTTAATCGGTTTTTGGAGTTCTCCATAAGCATGATATTGTATTTCCCCTAAATTCGTATCTGTAGACCCATGTGCAGTTACAATAATTATAATAGTTTTCGAATCAGTTTCTCTTATTTTTTTTAAGAGCTCTAACCCACTTTCATTGCCTAATTCAATATCGAGGAAAATTAGATGAGGGCTTACCTTTGTATACTCATCAAACCCTTGTGTGACAGAATTAGCAGATGATACGGTGAACCCTTTTTTTCTTAACGTATGTTCAAAAAGAGAAGTAATACCTGGGTCATCGTCTACAACCAGAATTTTAAAGGCATCTTTTCTCATGTTTAACTCGATGGGATGTTTTCTTAGGTTCCACGCACATCACGAAACGCTAACCGACACAACCACTCTTTCTATAATTTTAAGATCTCAATGAAAGCGTTTTGAGGGATTGTCACTGTTCCGAACTGTTTCATTTTCTTTTTTCCTTCTTTTTGTTTTTCCCACAATTTTCTTTTTCTGGTTATATCTCCGCCATAACATTTCGCAGTTACATTCTTTTTCATGGCACGAATTGTTTCTCGAGCTATAATTTTGCTTCCAATCGTTGCCTGAATAATTACCTGTATCATATGACGAGGAATTACATCCTTTAATTTTGCCGCAAGTTGTCTTCCGTGATAATAAGCCTTGTCTTTATGAATAAGGCAGGAAAATGCATCTATCATGTCATTGTTTATCAATATATCTAATTTAATTATTTCTGAAGGGCGGTAATCTATTAATTCATAGTCCATGGAAGCATACCCGCGCGTGCAAGATTTGAGCTTATCATAAAAATCAATAACCACTTCATTAAGAGGCAGCTCAAAGGTCATAAGCACCCTGTTTATCCCTGAAAGTGATTCGGTCCCTACGCAGGCTCCTCGTCTTTCCTGTGCAAGCTGCATAATTGCGCCTATGGCCTCATTAGGTGCTACAATAAATGCTTTAATAAAAGGCTCTTCAATTGAAAGAATATCTATCGGAGAGGGAAAGTGTACAGGATTATCGATCATAACATCTCCCCCGTCCTTGAGCTTAACCTTATAGCAAACACTCGGTGTCGTTGATATAATGTTGAGATTAAATTCTCTCTGCAGACGTTCATGAATTATTTCCATATGCAAAAGGCCTAAAAACCCACAGCGAAAACCAAAACCTAACGCAACTGAATTTTCTGCTTCGAACATAAAAGCGGAGTCATTAAGTTGTAATTTGTTTACTGCGTCTGTAAGTGGCTCATAATCGTTTGCATCAACAGGAAAAAGCCCACAAAACACCATTGGGCTCATTTCTTTGAAACCAGCTAATGCTGAACTGGCGGGATGTTTGTTAAGGGTGACGGTGTCACCTATCTTTACATCAGAAGGAACTTTAATGTTAGCTGTAATAAAACCAACTTCACCAGATGACAATTGTTCAATATTCTCGGCTTTTGGTTTAAACACTCCCACGCTTAAAACATCAAACGTTCTCCCCGTACTCATCATGCGAATAGTCATATCTTTCTTGATAGTGCCGCTGACAACTCGGATATATGTTATTGCCCCCCTAAAATGATCATACTTTGAGTCAAAGATAAGCGCTTTAAGCTCTTTTTCTTTTGATGCTTTGGGGGGTGGGACACCTTTAACAATTGCTTCGAGCACTTCTCTTATCCCCAGGTTCTTTTTTGCACTTACCAAAAGTATTTCTTCAGCCGGAATACACAATATCTCCTCAATTTGCTGTTTTACGAGATCAACATTCGCATTAGGTAAATCGATTTTATTGATAACAGGAATAATAGTTAAACCTTGTTCTAACGCGAGATGCACGTTTGATACAGTTTGTGCCTCAACTCCTTGAGCGGCATCTACGATAAGAAGTGCTCCCTCACATGCTGAAAGACTTCGAGACACCTCATAACTAAAATCAACATGACCGGGAGTATCTATGAGATTGAGGATATATTCTTCGCCATTATCTGCGCAATATTTTAGCCGAACAGGGTGTGCCTTAATGGTTATTCCACGTTCTCTTTCAAGATCCATATCGTCAAGAACCTGATCTACTTGCACTCTTTTGTCTATAGCATGTGTTAGTTCAAGTATTCTGTCGGCTATTGTTGATTTACCATGATCGATATGCGCAATTATTGAAAAGTTTCTTATAGAATTAATATTCATAGTATTCATTATTTGTTTTCTGCTGCGTTTCGCAATTCTTCAATTGCCATCTTTATATCCGGTTTTCCATATACTGATGTTCCCGCGACAATCACGTTACATCCCGCATCTACCGGTTTTTTAATATTTTGACTCTTGATTCCGCCATCAACTTGAATGTCTATATCGATATTCATTGCCTTAAGAGTTTTTGTCGCGTCAGTGATCTTTGGTAGCACCGATTCAATAAAACTTTGTCCGCCGAAACCAGGAAATACCGTCATAAACAATATAAGATCAATCTTTCGAAGTATCGATTCATCTACATTAAATGGTGTGTCAGGATTAAAAACAATGCCGCACTTACAATTCAATTTTTTAATTTCATCAATTGTTTGACTAATATCACACGGTGATTCAACGTGAATTGTCAATATATCAGCCCCTGCTTCGATAAATTGTTTATAGTAGGTGTCAGGACGTGATATCATGAGATGAACATCAAGAGGTAATGTCGTTGCTTTCCTGATTGCCTTTACTACAGGCGGCCCAAATGTTATGTTTGGAACAAAATGTCCGTCCATAACATCAAGATGCAGCCAATCTGCGCCAGCGTCTTCGGCCCTTTTTGCTTCCGTTGCAAGAGCGCCAAAATCTCCAGAAAGTATTGACGGAGCAATTTTTATCATAGATTTCCCCATTTTTCTTGTTATCGATACATACTATAGCACAAAACATCCAATTAGCTATAATCTTTAAGTTGTAAGTTATATAAAAAACTAATCACTCGTGGAGTACATATTTTATGTTTTATGCGATAGAATATATTTCGTCTTATAGCATATAACTTATAGCTTACAGCTGGAGTAATTAGAAATGAAAACAATCTGTTATATTTTCCTTATCTGGTGATGGTCCAACCACTGACAGATTTAGGGACGCATCAACAAATAACCGCTTTGCCAGATTGGCAATATCGACTTCCGTAACAGAATTAATCTTGCGCATAATTTCATCAAATGAATCTACCGTGCCTGTTGTTAGTAACGATTCACCAATCCAGAGCATATAATCAAATGTTTTCTCACGATTCATGGCTATTTGGCCAAAACAATATTCTTTTGCTCTGGATAGCTCTTGCTTATCTATAAGGTCAGAACGTAACTTATGCAGTTCATTAATAATAAGGCGAATGCATTTTATAAGTTTGTTAATATCTGTTCCAACATTAATAATTAAAACTCCCGTATCAACAAATTTCTCTATTGAAGTTTGTATGTCATATGCAAGTCCATGCTGTTCCCGTATAACTTGAAAAAGGCGTGAACTTGCGTTTTCTCCGAGAATAACCGAAAGTAATTTTAGTGCATATATCTCAGGGTCTGTTCTCGCGAGGGCTCTTATGCCGATAGATACATAGCATTGTTCAACATTTTTTTTTGTGATCTTAATACACGGTTTTGTTTGCGATATTTCTGCTGGTAGAAAACATGGTTTTTCTTTATCATTTTTTTGAGAGAAATATTCAGTTACAAGATTTTCTAGATATGAATGTGTTACATTTCCAACGGCAGAAATAACGATATTGTCTAAAGTGTACATACTATTTTTATATGAGTGCAATGTCGCTCTATCAATATTCTTTAATGTATCAAGTGTTCCAATAAGCGGCCTTCCTAAAGAGTGTTCAGGCCACAGTATTGATAAGAGTACGTCCTGCACATGTTGGGAAGGCATATCTTGATACATACAGATCTCTTCTTTTATGACATTAATCTCTTTTTGCAACTCGTCAGTATCGATTTTTTGATTGAAGTATATATCTGATAATACATCAAATGCCACCCCCGTATGGAGGGCAGGCACTTTTGCAGTATAACAGGTACATTCTTCAGCTGTAAAAGCATTTAATGTTCCTCCTATCCCTTCAATATCACGATATATTTCGTAGGTTTTTCTTTTTTCAGTGTCTTTAAAAGCGATATGTTCAAGAAGATGAGATATACCATTTAATTTTTTTTCTTCGTGTCTGCCACCGACACCTACCCATATACCCATAGATACTGATGCCATATGCGGCATTTCTGAAGTTATTAACCTTACCCCATTACTATAGTGTGTTATTTTATCCATTGTTTACTTTCTGCTCTTTTTTCTGATAATTTCATTTGGATACGCTTTGCCTTGTATCTTAACTGAAACAATCTCATTATAGTTTGCTTGAGTGATAGGGAAATCTTCCTTGTTCTTCATTTCCAATATCTTTTCATTGTGATCTGATCCAATATGTGGATTTAAAAATTCAATACTATCATCTACCCTTAACGTATTTTTTAATTTTATAAAAACAGAGTCATTTTTTACCTCAGTTACAACTCCCATAAATAGATGGTTTCCGTCATCATGATCTTTTTCGTATAATTGCGCAGATGAATCAGGCGTTCCGAAGTAAAAACCTGTTGAATATCCCCTATGAGGTATTTTATCGAGTTCATTTTCAAATTCGTTAATAAGTTCTTTTGTAAAATGTCCTTCCTTATAAGACTGCATTGCTTTTTTATATATTCGCGTTACATTACCGAGGTAATATATACTTTTCATTCTTCCTTCGATTTTGAACGCATCAACACCGATATCACAGAGTTCTTTTATATAACGCACCATGGAAAGATCTTTTGCGCTAAAAATACGTGTACCGTTTTCATCTTCTTCTACGGGCAGTATTAGTCCCGGTCGTTTTTCCTCCATAACAGAATATTTCCATCGGCACGGCTGGGAGCAATCACCTTTATTGGCGTTTCTATCACTCAAATAGTTAGAGATAAGACATCTTCCTGAATAAGATACACACATAGCCCCATGCACAAATACTTCCAATTCACATGCTACTTTTTTTCGTATTTCTTCGATTTCTTGTAGCGATAATTCTCGTGCAAGTATAATTCTTTTAATTCCGCAATCTGTCCAGAATTGTGCACTCGCCCAGTTAGTTACATTGGCCAAAGTTGAAAGATGAATATTGAATTCTAGCTTTTCTTCCTTAATTAAATGCAAAATGCCAGGATCAGAAACAATAATGGCATCTACAGAAACTTCGTGTAAGAAATGAAGATATTTTTTAATATCGCTCATTTCGTTGTTTCGAAGAAAAATATTGACTGCGGCATACACTTTTTTATTAATGCTGTGCGCATATGACACTGCCTGGTGCAGTTCACTGTCTGAAAAGTTCGGGGCACGTTTTCTCATCCCGTAATGATTGTCTGAAAGATATACTGCATCAGCCCCATAATGATATGCAAAACGCAGCTTTTCAATATCACCTGCCGGTGATACAAGTTCAATATTTTTCATCTTATACTATAACTCTTGGTTAGTTGTTTCTTTTGTTTTCTTTATATCAAGATATGTCTGCAATATGAGTTGGGCTGCTATTGCATCGACTCTCTTTTTTCTCTTTTTGCGCGATAAATTTCCTTCAAGCATAGATCGATGAGCTATGACTGTTGTTAATCGTTCATCTACGAATTCACAGGGAATATTACTGAATTTTGAAAAAGTTTCTGCAAACTTTTCTACAATATAAGCTCTGAATCCTTTAGAGCCGTCCATATTTAGAGGCATACCTAATACAATTAATTCCACATTGTGTTCAGATATTATTTTATTAATTTCTTGTATGTCACTTTGTAGTGATGTGCGGGTAATTACTTTAAGCGATTGCGCAGTGAAAAGCAATTCATCACTCATCGAAACACCGATTCTTACATCACCAATGTCTAAACCTAATATTCTCATATAACTCCTTATACATTATGTTACAGCAGATCAGATATAGTCTTGAGGAAAGGGAACGCTAAATGTACTGTGTGTATTTTTTGTGATTTTTTAATTGTTCAACAAGCTTTTTTATTTCCTCGCTCTTTGATCTATCACATATGAGGAGTGCGTCTCTTGTTTTTACAATAATCAGGTTTTTCACTCCAGAAACAGCAATAACCCCATCATCAGATACAATAAGACTGTTATGTACATCCTCAAGAATAACTTCACCTTTTTGCGCGTTGTTGTGCCTATCATGAGAAAGATACTTATTATAACTTTCCCACGAACCAATATCGTCCCAGTAAAACACCCCTTTAGTAACAATAATATTCTGTGATTTTTCCATGATGCCATAATCAATTGAAATTTTTTCCAATCGATGGTAAACATCTTTTACTTTAGATGAAAAACATTTTTTACCTATATAATTATTCAAAGCACTAATATCTTTTGAAAGAGATGGAAGATATTCATTAATTGCAGAGAGTATAGTGGAAACTTTCCATACAAACATACCGCTGTTCCATAAGTATTTATCCGAGGCAACAAACTTTTTCGCCTTAAGGGACGTTGGCTTCTCCTCAAATCTGTCTACATGATGAAAAACTGATTTTGAATCATACCTCATTTTTTTACCGGTTTTAATATAGCCATATCCGGTGTGAGGCGTCCGCGGAACAATTCCTATAGTTACCAGCACATTGTTTTTATCACACATTTTAGCTGAGTCAATAATTGTGCGTTTAAAAAGGTTATTATCTTTAATGATATGGTCTGCCGGCAATACAACCATCACTGCATTCGGATTTCTTTTTGCAATAATTGTTGCAGCAAGCGCAATACAGGGGGCAGTGTTTCTCCCTACCGGTTCAGCGATGATATTACTCTTTTTAATATACGGAACTTGTTTTATTGTTGCTTTGACATGTTTTTCATTCGTTACTATGATTATATTCTCTACCGAGGTAAATCGACTCACACGTTCAATTGTTTCCTGCAACAATGTTTTAGTGCTGGTTAATGGCAATAACTGTTTAGGGGTATCCTGCCGCGACATCGGCCAAAAACGTTCTCCGCTTCCCCCAGCCATAATAACAGTATAGAGATCCTTTTGTATTTTCATACTAACCCTTTTATAAACTTTTTAACATGTGGTACCGGATTATTTTGATTCGCTTCAATAAGGCGAACAATTGCACTACCAATCACAACAGCATCAGTATATGTTGATAGCTCTTTTACTTGTTTTTTTTCTGAGACACCAAAGCCGACAGCAATAGGCAACTTTGTATATTTCTTTACCCGTCGGATCATTTTTTTTGTTTCTATCAAAGAACTTGTTTTTGAACCAGTAACACCGGTTCTTGATACACAATAAATAAATCCGTTGCTTGCCTGACAAATTGAATCTATACGTTTTTCAGAGCTTGTCGGGGCAATAAGATATATTGTTTTAAAATCCATTGATCGCGCGGCAATGATGTAATCATGTGATTCTTCGGGTGGTAAATCAAGAACGATACTTCCATCTGCTCCAGCATTTTTCGCATCTTTGACAAAAGCATGTAAGCCGTATTTGAGTATCGGATTAAGATACGTAAAAAGAACGATAGGAATATGTGTTACTTTTCTTACCTCTTGAACCAGTGTCAACACCCTCTTTACCGTAGTCCCAGAAGATAATGAACGTTCTACCGCATTTTGAATAACGGGCCCATCTGCCAGTGGATCAGAAAATGGAATGCCGATCTCAATAAGATCAACTCCTGACTCAGCTATTGATGTAATAATTTCTTTAGAAATATTTAAGGTTGGATCTCCGCCGGTAATGTAGGCAATGAGTCCAGTTTTATGTTTATGCGAAAGCTCAATAAATTTTTTATCGATCCTATTCATATGACTTATCTTTTTTTTGCAGTATATTATTGAGTCATCCTCTTCGAGGATAGTATTCCCATTCAAATAATATCTCATCCCCCCTAGATTTTGAGGCCTAGGCCTCAAAATCAGAAATCAGGGGGGATAGTTCGTCTAAGCAAAAGTCATGAGTATTTCATCTCATG
Organism: Candidatus Ancaeobacter aquaticus; assembly: GCA_030765405.1. Taxonomy (NCBI): domain Bacteria; kingdom Pseudomonadati; phylum Candidatus Auribacterota; class Candidatus Ancaeobacteria; order Candidatus Ancaeobacterales; family Candidatus Ancaeobacteraceae; genus Candidatus Ancaeobacter; species Candidatus Ancaeobacter aquaticus. The sequence goes on from JAVCCP010000048.1 coordinate 8,673, forward strand.
ACTTTTACAGTCTCACTAGAGGTATTCTTTCACCGATTGTACGTCTTTGTCTCCTCTACCGGATAGATTAATAATGACTATGCTATTTTTTTTGAGACGTGGAACAGCTTTTCTTGCGTATGCAATAGCATGTGCACTTTCAAGTGCCGGTAATATTCCTTCAGCTCTACCAAGCAAATGAAATGCTTCCAGCGCTTCATGATCGCTCACATGAGTATACGTAATTCTCTTTTTATCGTGCAAAAATGCGTGTTCTGGGCCAATAGCGGCATAATCTAATCCTGCAGACACTGAATGTGTCGCGTTAATCTGACCGTCACTATTTTGCAAAATATATGTCATTGTACCCTGCAATACACCAGGAAGCCCCCCCTCAAAACGTGATGCATGCTTACCTGTTTTTATCCCTAATCCACCGGCTTCAACACCAACCATAGCCACTTTCGGATCATTAATAAATGGATAAAACAAACCTATAGAATTACTGCCACCGCCAACGCACGCAATAAGCAAATCCGGCAACTTTTTTTCTTTAGCAAGTATTTGTTTTTTAGCTTCAATCCCAATAACTTTTTGAAAATCACGTACCATAACTGGATAGGGATGCGCACCAAGGACTGAACCTAAAATATAATGAGTAGATCTGACATTCGTTACCCAATCTCTCATAGCTTCATTTATCGCATCTTTCAGTGTTTTTGATCCGGCAGTAACTTCTGTCACTTTTGCGCCAAGAAGTTCCATGCGAAATACATTGAGTGCCTGACGTTTCATGTCTTCAGTTCCCATGTATATCTCGCATTCTAGACCAAATAGTGCGGCAACAGTTGCTGTTGCAACACCATGTTGCCCGGCACCGGTTTCAGCTATAACACGCTTCTTTCCCATTTTTTTTGCAAGAAGTACTTGTCCTATAGTGTTATTTATTTTATGTGCTCCAGTGTGGCACAGATCTTCTCTTTTTAGATAAATTCGCGATGAGCCAATCTCTTTAGATAAACGTTCAGCGTAATATAATGGTGTCGGGCGTCCGACATACTCCTTAAGATAATATTGCAACTGTTTCTTAAAGTTTTTGTCAGAAAGCGATGCGGTATAGGCATGTTCTAACTCAGACAAAGCGTCCATAAGTGTTTCAGGTACATATTTCCCGCCATAGAGCCCAAAATGCCCACTTTTATCAGGCATATTCTGTTGTATATTATTCTTTCGCATAATGTTCATCTCTTATCATATGTACATATTCTTTTAATAAAGTATGATCTTTTATTCCTGGCTTTTTTTCTAATTTACTGGAAGCATCAACTGCAAAAGGTTTTATTGAATTAATTGCTTCTCTTACATTATCAGGTCCCAAACCGCCAGATAGAAACATTTTTTTTTCAAAATCTTTTGCTTTTAATGCAATTGTCCAGTCAAAGACTTCCCCTGTACCGCCGTGGGCTTTCCTAGAATAACAATCAAGCAGTATATAATCAATATCTTTATAGCCTTCTATAGCGTTAATCGATTCGATATCTTTAACTCTAAATGCTTTTATAATAGGCAGTCCGATATCCTTTGCTTTCTGGCAATATTCCGGGGACTCCTCCCCATGCAATTGGATCATTGCAAGCCCGCATTCTTTGACCACCTCTTTCACTACTCTAATATCTTCATTAACAAATACACCTATAGCCATTAGTCTTTTAGGAATTGCATTAATAATTTCCAATGCTTGTGCGGGCTCAACAGAACGCGGACTTTCAGCAAAAACAAAACCAAGCGCATCAACTCCTAAATCAGAACAAAACAATGCATCTTCTACATTTGTTATTCCGCATATTTTTATTTTTGTTTTATGTTCTTTATTGTTCATGCATCATAAGTTCTGTAATACATTGTTTAATATTGTCTGCACGCATAAAATGTTCACCAATAAGTGCTGCATGAACGCCACATTCCTTCAATCGCACAATATCATGATGAGTGCGTATTCCACTTTCACTTACTTTTACAACATTGTTCGGAATTTCATTTATCAAATGTTCAGTGGTAGATATATCAACAGAAAAGTTTGTTAAATCTCTGTTATTTATACCTATAATATCCGCACCCGCGTCAAGTGCGCGTTTAATATCATCATGCGTGTGTGCCTCAATAAGTGCACAAAGCCCACAATCGGAAACAACGCGCAGCATATTCTTTATATCCTTATCATTCAATATAGATGATATCAAGAGTACTGCATCTGCCTGCAATGAAGCTGCTTCAACTATTTGGTATTCATCTATGATGAAATCTTTGCAGAGAATTGGCTTTGAGACAATTGTACTGACCGATTCTAAATAACTTGGATCACCAAGGAAATATTTATCTTCGGTAAGAATAGATATTGCGTTAACACTTTTTTCTTCCTCATATATTTGTGCAATCCCTACCGGGTCAAAGTTTTTGCGTAACATTCCGGCAGAAGGTGATGCTTTTTTTATCTCAGCAATGAGCGCAATTGTGTTCGACAGTTTTAGTGCAGCCTTAAAATCACGCTTCACAGATCGTTGTTCTGAATGCGTTATAAGAGAACTCAATGAAGTAGTACGTTTTTTCTCTTCAACTATCTGTTTCTTGTATAAAACAATTTCTTCAAGAATGTTCATGGGTAAACTCTTTTAGTTTTTGTACTGCTTCATATGCCTTACCGGAACTAAGCGATTCTTTAGCCATTTCTAATGCAGTATCAAATGAAATTGTTTTGTCTGATACCATAATGACATAAGCAGCATTAATAAGAACTATGGTGCTAATAGGGCCATCATCTTCACCATTAAGAAGTGCTTGTGTCTTTTTATAGTTATCTTCTCTTGTTAGAGCGCTTATACCTTCTAATCCTGAACGTTTTATTCCATGTTTTTGAGGATGAAACTCATATGTTTTAATGGAGCCGTTCCTTAGTTCGGTTATAATTGTTGGCTCATTTAGGCTTACTTCATCAAGCCCATCTAATCCATGAACAACGAATGCATCAGTTGTGCCGAGTTTATGTAAGACTTCAGCCATTTTTACGGTAAGAGACGGGTCATAAACACCAATAAGTTGTTTTTTAGTATGCAGTGGGTTTGTTAATGGTCCAAGCATATTAAAAATTGTTCTCATACCAATATCATTGCGTGCTTGAGCGGCATGTTTCATTGCACTATGATAAACTGGTGCAAAGAGGAACACCATCCCAACATCCTGCAAACATTTTTCAACATGTTTTGGATGCATATCAATTTTAATGCCAAGGGCCTCCAATATATCTGCGCTTCCACAAGAACTTGAAACTGCTCTATTTCCATGTTTTGCTATGGTAATGCCGGCCCCACAGGCAACAAAACTTGCTAATGTCGATACATTTATCGTGTTTTTGCAATCTCCACCAGTTCCGCAGGTATCGACCAGGTTAGGAATATCAATAGATAATTTAAATGCATGTTCGCGCATTGCCAAAGCACACCCATAAATCTCTTCAGATGACTCGCCCTTTATTTTAATGGCAGTACAAAATGCAGCAATTTGTGCATCAGTCGTATTTCCATCCATAATTTCATTCATGACTTTATGCGCAATATCACATGAGATATTCTCGCCCTGCACTACCATTTTGATCACTTTTTTAATAAACATTCATTTCCTCAATTGACTATACGCTAAACGCTATGCGCTAATAAATATCTTTTTGTCTTATAGCATATAGCTTATAGCTGAGTGCCGAGTTACAGCTTTATGCATTCACCTGTTTTTGCGGATATATATTTAACTTTTTCAATATGATACGAGGCATCTTCTTCTAAAATAATTGCTCCTCTATACCTCTTCTCAATTTTTTTGAATGATTCTTGATCTTGGGCATCTACATGCGCAAACACTTCCGGACTTACAAGCACTTTTATCTGCATATAAGTACCAGCTGAAAAGATTCTTCGTAATGCTCTCTGAATTTCAATACTTATACTGAGTGGTGACTTAACCATACCATTGCCTTTACAATATGGACAATCAGTGTAGAGCGCGTCAGCCGTTGTTTCCTGGATCCGTTGTCGCGTCATTTCAACAAGGCCAAGCTCAGATATCGGAAGTATATTGGTTTTTGCTTTATCTCTTTTGAGTCCTTCCTTCAGTCTCATCAAAACTTCTCTCTGATTTCTCCGTGAGCTCATATCTATAAAGTCAATAATAACAATACCGCCCATGTTTTTAAGCCGTAGCTGGCGTGCTACTTGATCGCATGCTTGAAGATTTGTTTCCAAAACTGTATTTTCAAGACTGTTTGAAACATGGCGTCCTGTATTCACGTCAATAGTGACAAGTGCTTCAGTTCTATCAAAAACGAGATACCCTCCACACTTCAGCCATATTTTTCGTTTAAATATCTTCTCAATTTCTTTTTCAACACCATACTTATCAAATAGTGGCTGTTTGCTTTGATATAGCTCTACTTTATGTTTCATGCGCGGAAATGCGAGACTGATAAATTTAAAAATATCCCAGTACACTCTACGCGAATCGACGACAACTCTATCGATATCATGCGTTAATGAATCACGTACTGTTTGCAACACAAGATCTAGATCAGTGTGTATGAGTGATATCGTAGGATATTGATCTATCTTTTTCTTAACTTTTTTCCATAATGCCGATAGATATCGCAAGTCCCTTTCAAAATCTTTATGCATTTCCCCTTCGCCAACAGTTCTTATAATTATCCCCATGTTAGGAGGTATTGTTATCTTATCAATCATAGCGCGTATTCTTTTACGCTCTTCTTTATCACCTATTTTCCGTGACAATCCTCTAATGTTTGAATGAGGAACAAGAACCATAAATCTACCGGGAAGACTTATATCTGTTGTGAGTCGAACGCCCTTTGTCCCGATAGGATCTTTGAGTACCTGAACAATGATTTCTTGTCCTTCTTTAACAAAATCAGAAATTAATTGTTTCGGTCCATTTCGTTTTTGAGAAGGCCCGTCAAACTCCTTTTCAATATATTCACCCTCTTCGTCTACCATAAGTTCGTGAAGAGACGCTGTATCACCAATATCAGATACATGCAGGAATCCGTTTTTTTCCATACCGACATCAACAAATGCGGCTTGAATTCCCGGTAAAACATTCACCACTTTACCCTTATAAATATTTCCTACGTAACGATCTTGCTCTGTTCTCTGCAAGTGAAACGATTCGACCGTATTATTTTCGATTATTACGACACGGGTTTCTGAATTTTCAACATTTATAAGGATTTCCTTTTTTAAAGGACCTCTTTCTTTATATTTCTTTGCGAGTAATCTTATCATCTATACACCTTCTTGTTTGTTTTGATAGAATACATATTAATTCTTTTCACTTGGTACCCACGTGCTTTATGCCGGTCAATATCCAATAAATACTTAATTAGGTCATAGGGGTTTATAGAGTTTCCCTCATGAAGTATCAATTTTAATGTAAGTAGTGTTCCGCTCTGATCTTTTTTAAGATCAATATAAGGAACCATCGGTTTTACCAGCATCGTCCTAGACGTACCACGGGCATTAGTCTTTGTTATCACCTCCTTTTCACCAAGCATTTCTTCAATATGTTTTTTATCTAATTCATCATTGTTTTTGAGCTTTACACAATACTCATAACAATCAATTTCTTTTGTTACAATATCTTTCTCTTGATCAAAATAATGTATGTCTTTTATATGCAATATATTAGCAAATGAACATTGTAAACGATTTGCCATTTTTTTTAAATCACAAAATTGCATTATTCTGAAATCAAGGAATTCATTCTCTCCTTCCATTCCTACTGATAAAGGAGGGCCAAATGAAATTACCTGATGGGGGCTGAAGCCCTGAGACAATGCTATGGGTATATCTGCACGCATAAACCCCCTAAAGATCGTTCTCATCAAATCAAGATGAGAGATCAAGCAAAAAGGACTCATAACCGAATAAATAAGTCTTATCGTTGACTCACTCATATCGCATCCTCCCCTATCTTTTGCTGGACATCTTCATATTCCTTAATCAAAGCCTCTGTACTACTTCCCGTAGAAATAAACTCCCATGGAAGAACTTCTTTAACATCTATGCAATCAATATATTTATTCGTTTCTAAATTATTTCTTTCTATAACTTTTTGCCATGTACTGAAATTAAAATATTCGTACCAGTCATCAAACTTCGCTCCTTCTTTCCATGCATCTAAAACAATTTGAGATAAAGACCTGTCACCTCTGGAAAAAAGTGCTTCAACAAAGCTTTTTTCAATATTATGGAATTTAACCTGTATACATTTTCTTTTAATTTTCTTCTTGAGGTATATATGTTTTTGGCGAAACTCATCTATACTATTCATTCCTGCCCATTGGAGTGGCGTATGCGTTTTTGGAACAAAATTAGATATTGAAACATTTACTCTTCCTGGTTTTCCATGAAGAGAACGCTTAACCTCAGAAACTTTATTAACAATAGTCATAATATTATCAAGATCATCATATGTCTCACCCGGAAGGCCGATCATGAAATATAGTTTAATTAAATTCCACCCGGAACTATATGCATACTCAACCGCTTTATATAAGTCGTCTAAACGGATGTTCTTTCTTATGATCTCAAGCATTCTCTGAGTGCCGGCTTCACATGCAAAAGTAAAACCAGTTTTCTTTATCTTGCTTATTTTACGCGCTAACTCTACTGAGAACGTATCTACTCTCAGTGACGGTATAGATAAAGACACTTTTTTATCATAGAAATTATCTGTCAAATCATCAACCAGTCCCTCAATATCTGGATAATCCCCTGTAGAAAGAGATGATAGCGATATCTCTTGATACCCTGTATTGGCTATGATTTCTTTTGCCTCTTCCACTAAAACATCCTTTTTTCTATATCTCAATGGCCGATATATTGACCCTGCCTGACAGAAACGACATGCATTGCCACACCCACGCATAATCTCAAGCGTTGCACGATCGTGAATAATGCTGATAAGAGGCACTATTTGTTTTTTTGGAGAAGGTATATCGTTTAGATCTTTTACAACAGCTTTCTTGATCTGTTTTGGAGTAGTGTCACAAGCAGTTGTATAGCATGAAAATCGTCCTTCTTGAGATATTTTTTTATTAAATAATCTTGGAACATATATTCCCGAGATTGTTTGCGCAGCCTTTTCCAGCAGCTTTTCTTTTGATAGATCTTTGTTTTTTGATACAAGATGCATGAATTGAAGAAGAGTTTCTTCTGATTCACCTATAAAAAATGCATCAAAAAAATCTGCGATTGGTTCGGGATTAAAAACACATGGTCCGCCACCAATTATGAGAGGCCACGAACCTTTCACTCTTTCAGCGCTTTTAAGTGGTATTCCTGCAAGATTAAGCATGTTAAGAATATTTGTATAACATAACTCGTATTGGACAGAAAAACCTACGATGTCATGTTCTAATAGAGGCGTATAATTTTCCAAGCTGAAAAGAGGAATTGCTTCTTTTCTCATACATTCTTCCATATCCGGCCAGGGTGCGAATACACGCTGGGCAGAAAATTCCTTAACATTATTTATTATTTCATAGAGTATTTTTAGCCCATAATGACTCATGCCAATCTCATACACATCGGGAAACGCTAACGCAATACGGACATCAACTGTTTTAAGATCCTTGATAATGGTATTTACCTCATTACCAATATAGCGTCCGGGTTTTTCAACGTACGGCAAAATATCTTCGATAACTTTTTGTCTTAAATTCATTTATCAATTTCTTTCATTTTTTTGTCTGAGGTCTGTGTATCCCCCCGATTTTTTGGCTTCGCCTCAAAATCGCCCTCACCAGTAAAGCATGGATTGATGCCTTTTGTTTTCAAACTAGAAATCTCTACTAGATTTCTTTGCTCGCACTAATGATGCTCATCCCCCCTAGATTTTCTCGGGCTTCGCCTCCAAAATCGTAAAGCAGGGATTCGTGCTACTTGTTTTCAATCTAGAAATCTCTACTAGATTTCTTTGTTCGCATTAATTGTGCTCATCCCCC
>JAVCCP010000049.1 GCA_030765405.1 Candidatus Ancaeobacter aquaticus
CTCCGTTTTTGTTGTAACGTGTTGTGGTTATCATGTTTACAGCATATCATAAACGGAGGAAATTACAAGAAAACAATTTATATAAATTGTTTAAATATAAAGACTTATGCGTTTTGCATAAGGCATAAATAATGAATAAAGGAGGATGTATTATGGCTGAAGCAGTGAAAACAGGAGCCAAAGCGGCGACAAATGAGGCTGGCAAAGTTAAAGCACTTGATATTGCTATTACACAAATTGAAAAGAATTACGGGCAAGGTTCAATTATGCGGCTCGGTGAGGAACATTCAAAAATAAAAATTCAGGTTATCCCTACAGGGGCTTTACCACTTGATATAGCTCTTGGTGTTGGTGGTATACCAAGAGGAAGAGTGGTCGAAATCTTCGGCCCTGAATCTTCAGGTAAGACGACGTTAGCACTGCACGTTGTTGCCAGCGCACAAAGATTGGGTGGTGTAGCAGCATATATTGATGCAGAACACGCGATAGATCCGGCATATGCACACAAACTAGGTGTTAATTTAGAGGATCTCTTGATCAGCCAGCCTGATTCAGGTGAAGATGCCTTAAACATCGCTGAGATACTTGTCAGATCAAATGCGGTAGATGTTATCGTAGTTGATTCAGTAGCGGCACTTGTTCCAAAAGCTGAAATTGAAGGCGATATAGGTGATACTAAGATCGGTATGCAGGCACGACTCATGTCACAAGCGCTTCGACGTTTGACTTCATCAATTAATAAATCTAAGACAAGCTGTATTTTTATTAATCAACTTCGCATGAAGATCGGTGTTATGTTCGGTAACCCTGAAACAACGCCAGGTGGAAGAGCTCTTAAATTTTATTCTTCAGTACGGCTTGATATAAGAAGAATAGCTTCAATTAAGGATAACAATGATGCTGTTGTTGGTTCACGTGTTCGTGTAAATGTTGTAAAGAACAAGGTTGCGGCACCGTTTAGAAAAGCTGAATTTGACGTTATGTACAATGAAGGCATTTCGAAAGAAGGGTGTGTTATCGATATGGGTGTTACCTTTGATATTATTGATAAGAAAGGTGCATGGTTTTATTACAAAGGTGAAAGAATCGGGCAGGGAAGAGAACAAGCAAAAACTGAGCTGAGGACAAATAAGAAAATGTATGAGGCAATCACTAAAGAAATCATAGCAAAACATGACGAAGAAAATTAATACGATACACGAATAACGGAATACATATGGAAGCAGTAAAAATACGTAAGACATACCTTGATTTTTTTAAATCAAAAAAACATGTCATCAAACCAAGCGATGCACTTATTCCTTCAAGTGATCCGTCATTACTTTTTACCACTGCAGGTATGGTGCAGTTTAAAGCGCTTTATTCGGGTGCTCCACTAGATTTTTCTCGTGCGACAACAGTACAGAAATGTCTGAGAGCTGGCGGTAAGGGGAGCGACCTTGAGAATGTGGGAAAGACATTAAGGCATCATACATTTTTTGAAATGTTGGGTAATTTTTCTTTTGGAGATTATTTTAAGGAAGAAGCAATTGCCTGGGCGTGGGAATTTTTGATAGATGTCTTAAAAATGCCTAAAGAGAAAATCTACATATCAGTCTATAAAGATGATGATGAAGCGTATGATATCTGGACAAAAAAAATGGGTATCCCTGCCGACCATATGGTGAGACTGGGTAAAAAGGATAATTTTTGGGGGCCTGCCGGGACGACCGGTGCGTGCGGACCCTCATCTGAAATCTATTATGATTTAGGAAAAGAAAAAAGCTGTGGCAGTCCTGATTGTGCTGTTGGGTGCGATTGTGAACGGTTTATTGAGTTTTGGAATCTCGTATTCCCACAATTTAATCAAGAAGAGGATGGCAAATTACTTCCACTTGAACGTAAAGGTATCGACACAGGGATGGGACTAGAACGTCTGGCATTACTCTTACAAGGTGTCAGTAATAATTATGAGACAGATCTTTTTGCACCGATCATAAAAGATATTGGATCACATACATCTGAGCCATATGAAAAAGATAATAAATATGCTTACCACGTAATCGCAGATCATATTCGTGCGCTAACATTTGCGTTATCAGAAAATATTCTTCCTGCAAATGAGGGCCGAGGATATGTTATGCGCAGAATCCTCCGCCGAGCAGTACGCTATGGTAGAAAATTAGATATTATGGAAGCATTTCTCTATAAATTAGTGCCGGTTGTTGTTTCGATAATGAAAGAAGCATATCCTGAACTTGAAAAAAGCCGTGAGCATGTCTCAAGCATCATCAAAAGCGAAGAAGAACGATTTCATTTAACACTTGATAGCGGCATGTCCCTTTTAGACGAAATTTTGATTAAATCTGAAAAGAAAAAAGTGCTTGTAGGTGAAGATGTATTTAAGCTTTATGACACCTACGGTATTCCGATAGATATTATACGTGATATTGCACGAGATGAAGAATATACCGTTGATGAATTAGGTTTTGAAAAGCTCATGGTCTCTCAACGTGAACGCGCACGGTCAAATTGGAAGGGTGCAAAACAAGCAGATGAGCTCGTGCTATATCAGGAAATACGTAATAAGTATGGCCGAACAGAATTTGTTGGATATGATAAAACTTCATGTGAGACAGAAATATCCACGATCATTAAAGAGGGTAAAGTTATTGAAACTGCGCAAGTAGGTGACGAAGTAGAAGTTATTGTGAAGAAAACACCATTTTATGCTGAAAGCGGTGGACAGGTAGGTGATATCGGGGAAATGACGACAGATGCGATGCGTACTGAAGTAATGGATACACGTAAGGTTGGAGATGATGTCTATATTCATCTTTCAAAGGTGCTTAAAGGGACGGTAAAAGCAGGAGAGACTGTACATATCTGTGTAGATGAATCCAAACGTAATGCAACTGCACGTAATCATACTGCGACACATATTCTTCACAATGTTTTGAGGCGTGTTTTGGGAAATCATGTAAAACAGGCAGGATCTCTTGTCGAACCTGAACGATTACGATTTGATTTTACCCATGTTAAAGCGCTTACAAAAAGAGAAATTGAACGAATAGAAGAACTGGTTAATGAAGAGATTATGGTTAATCATAAGGTAACAATACATTCTGAAAGTCTTGAAGATGTTAAAAAAATGGATGTTATTGCGCTTTTTAATGAGAAATATGGCGAAAAGGTGCGGGTTGTTAATATCGGAGAGGTCAGTAAAGAGCTTTGCGGTGGTATGCACGTTATCCGTACAGGAGATATAGGGATCTTTAAGATTGTTGTTGAGACGTCTGTTGCCGCAGGCATCAGGAGAATCGAAGCGTATTGTGGTAAAGAGGCGTTAGCATACATTAAAAACAATGAAACAGTAATAGATGATCTCTCGCAACTATTAAAATCTCCTGCTGATGATCTTTTGAGCAGGGTACAGAAATTGCAGGAAGAAAATAAGGCACTTTTAAAAGAAAAAGAACAACTAAACAAAAAAGAAATTGCAGGAAAATTCGATGATATGCTTTCACAAGCTGTTGATGTTAAAGGCGTGTCAGTTCTCGGCGCTGAAATAGATAATACTTCTATGGATATGCTCCGTGACATAGTAGATGCTTTAAAACTCAAGCTTAAAAGCGGTGTTATTGTCTTAGGCTCGACCTGTGAAGGTAAAGTATCAATGGTATGCAGTGTCACACAAGACCTTGTCAAAAAAGGTTTGAGTGCTTCAGATATAGTCAAAAAAGTAGCTAAAGTCGTTGGTGGTGGCGGTGGTGGCAGAAAAGATATGGCTAGTGCCGGTGGTAAAGACCCTTCAAAATTGAAGGAAGCGCTTTTATCTGCACAAAAGGTAGTGGAAGAACTCTTGAAGTAGCCCATGCAAATTGATTCCTACTCTTTCGGAAATATATCAATAGATGGTGTGTTCCACACTTCGGATATCACAGCTTATCGCGGGGAAGTTAATTCCAAATGGTGGCGTAAAAGCGGTCACGAACTCTCGATAGATGATCTTAAAGGTATTCTTACGTTCAATCCAAAAACAATAGTTGTTGGTCGTGGTTTTTTCGGAATCATGAAAGTCCTTCCTGAAACAGAAGAGTTCTTGAAAGAAAAAGGTATTACACTTTTTAGCGCGAAAACAAAAGACGCTTGTGAGTATTTTAATTCTATGAAAGACCAAGACAATGCGGTGTTTGCTGCTCACCTTACCTGTTAGGTGTATAAATTAGTGTTATGCCGCTAGAACTTAATAAATAATTTGTGAGAATATGAAGTGAGCAGAAAACGAACGTATCTTATTCTTTTTCAATTGGTTTTAATAGTGATTTTATTTTGCAATGGTTGTTTTCAGCTAAGGTCATTAGATTACAAAACTCATCCCAAAGTTATAATGCAGACAGATTTTGGAAATATCATTTTTGAATTAGATCTACAAAATGCCCCAATTACAACCATCAATTTTTTGAGATATGTTGATGAACAGCGATTAAAACCAGCTTCTTTTTATAGAGTTGTCAGGATGGATAACCAACCAGAAAATGATATAAAAATTGAAGTGATTCAGGGCGGAATAGCCTTTGAGGATAGTCCTCTTATGTTACCGCCGATTGAACATGAAACGACTAAGGAAACAGGAATCCTCCATAAAGATGGAACTATCTCGATGGCAAGGAATAAAGCAGGAGTAGCAAGTTCAGAGTTTTTTATCTGTATTGGAAATCAACCTGAGCTTGACTTTAGAGGTAAGAGAAATTCTGATGGTTTGGGCTTTGCTGCATTTGGGCGTGTAATAGAGGGTCTAGATGTTGTTAAAAAAATACATAAACAACCTGCAAATGGACAAATGATTATATCACCAGTCGAAATAATAAAAGTGAAAAAGGGGTCACACCTAATTATTAGGCATAAACCAAAATAAATTAGGGGTGAAACCCCTTTATTTCAAAAGATAGAGTAGTCCAACTACTGTTTTCCCGTCTTTTATCTTACCATCCTTAATCATTTTCTTGAGCTTTGTTGGTGTGAATGCTTCTACTTCTATTGATTCATCTTCTTCAGGGCATGCCTCTTTCAGAGTTAGCTGATGTGCTGCGTAGATATGTATCTCTTCAGAGGTGTATCCCGGCGCAGGGTACATGCGTAGTAGGGGAGAGATCTTTTTTGCGACGTAGCCTGTTTCTTCAAGTAGTTCGCGTTTTACGCATGATAAGGGTCTTTCGCCCGGTTCACGTGTTCCTGCAGGTATTTCGTAGAGATTCTTTTCGACTGCTTTACGGTATTGTTTTACCATTACAATTTTTCCGTCCGGGAGGATAGGGATTATTGCAACCGCACCAGGGTGTTTTATAATATCACGTACGCTTGTCTTTGTTTTAGATATGCTAATGGTATGACTTTCAAGCGTGAATACTTTGCCTGCATAGATTTTTTTCTTTTTAAGAGTTTTTTCTTTCATGTCAGTGCCTTTATAGTTAGCCCTGCTATTTGCAAGGCTTCCGCCACAAAGCAACGGCGGATCTGTCCTCTGGCTGAAAAGCCTTGCGCTACATACAAACACATTTTATGTGTTTTGGTATCTTTTTTCTTGCAAAAATATATCTAAGGATATTATAGTTATTTTATGAAAACTATCAAGTGTATCATTTCATTAGCTGTCGGTATCCTGTTATCGACGACGAGTATGTGTCAAACTGTTCAGAGCCAGGAGAGAATGGATCCTGTTAAGATACTCAATGATGCAAGTCAACGGTTTGAATCGTTAAATACCTATACCTGTAAAGTGACTAGTATTTATAATACGTATAATAATAATAAGGCAAATCGTCATCAGGACATTGTTCAATATGTTTTTCAAAAACCCATGAGTATACGGATGCAGTGGGTTAAGCCATGGAATATCAAGGGGCAGGAAGCTGTCTACGTTGATAATAAGCTTAAGGTAAGATTAAACTGGCTACCTATATGGGTTTCAATTAATCCTGACGGTAATATCGCGAAGGATTCCGCAGGGAACAGGATCTATCAAAGTGATATGGGTACAGTCATAAAGCAAATCATGGATATTATTCCGACAACAAAAGTTGTTTTTGAGGGAATGGTTAAAAAGAATAAACAGGAATTAATAAAAATATCACTTAAGAATAAGGACGAAATCGTTAATGTTCTGATAGATAAGAACCTTATGCTTCCGGTTACCGTTGAGTATTTTGGCTCCGATATGAAACTTATCCAGGCTGCGTATTTTGAAAATCTTGAAGTGGATGTGCCAATACCTGATTACTCATTCTCCGCAGATTAGAATATTAAGAAAAATTCCATGCCGATTTATTCAACAATGTCATTATTCTCGTTCATACGGATTATTGTGGGATGGTATGATTTGAGCTCTTCTTCTGTAAGTTGAACAAATGTAATGATTATTATCCTGTCACCGATATTACCTAAATGAGATGTAGCGCCGTTTAAGCATATTGTTTTTGATCCTCGCAGCCCTTTAATAGTATACGTTTCAAATCGTTCGCCGTTTGCAAGATTTGCGACTAGGACCTTTTCGTGTTCGATTATATTTGCTTTTTCCATTAAGTCTTCATCGATCGTGATACTGCCATTATAGTCTAAATGTGAATCGGTAACTTTTGCTCGATGAATTTTTGATTTTAACATTGTTAACTGCATTGTTTCCTCCTTGTTAGACTAATATCTACCAAATGTTTGCCTGAGATGCAAGTGTTAAATGACAGATAAGTAGTCATTTGCTATGGGATTGTAACATCATTTAAAATTCTTTAGGAAAAAGTTATATGATGATATAATCATAATAAAATAGTTAAAGTGTAAATAATATGAAAAATATAATTGTAATGAGTATTGTTTTATTGATGTGCAGTAATCTGTATGCGTTGGAAAACAGGTTTTCCGATTATAATGCCGATGCCTTACAGTATTACAATCAGGCTGTTGATCTTTTAGCGCAGTATAAAACTAAAGAAGCCAAAGAGCTGTTTGAAAAAGCGGTCTTCGCAGAGCCTTTCTTTGCAGAAGCATTTTTTAATCTCGGGGTGTTGTATCAAAACAGAGGTGATACTGTTAACGCGTTACGCGAGTATCAAAAAGCGGTTGCATTATATCCGCGTGATGCTGAACTCTATTACAATATTGGGCTTATACATTTGGGTAATGGAAATTATGAAGTGGCTGAAGATGCATTTTATGAAGCGCTTTTTATTGATCCGGATATGAATAATGCTCGTTATCATTGTGCTGATGCATTGCGTTTGCAAGGTAAGTATGATGAGGCGCTTGAAGAAGTACAGGAAATGTTAGATCGTGATCCCAACACTGCTGATACCTATTTACTCATGGGGATTATTTTTGACAATAAAGGTGACGCTCTTCGTGAAGCTCTTTTTTCGTATAAGAAATATATCCAGTTTGGTGGTAAAGATCCGCGTGTTAGAGGATGGATTGATCGGTTAGAGTATGAATTGTAGCACGATGCCACAGACTAGGGGAAGAGCAGCATTCAAGCCAATTTGAATTCCTGTTACTGTGTAACTCTGTGAAAGGTCTTTTTTCTTTGTGAAATGAGCGATTAAAAAACGCGGTATAAGGGCAAGAGGAATAAGTAAAAGGTATGGGCCAGCGAGGAATACCGCATTAAAAATAATGCATCGTTCACACATTTCGTATAGTTCTAATGATTGCAACGCTGTCCCTGGAGCAAAGTTAGGAAAAAACGATAATTTTGCTGTATCGATCAGGTATGTTGAGGCAAAAGCCGCAACGACAAAAAATATTGCGTAGATAATATAGACATCATTGTTATAAAAAATTGCCCAGAAATAAGGGGTAGTAATGTATGGATCGGTACCATTTAGGGGGATCATAAAACAGAGCAAATAGATTGATAAGTGTACAACTTGGTCGGCTATAAAACCTGTAAAGATATTTTTTTTGGTAATATATTTATTTAATACTGTTTTAGACCAATCGATAATATAATGTAATACCGCGATTGTTATTAAGAGAACCCAGACAGACCACAGATGTAGGAAAGGTACGGCAAAAAGCACTGCAACTATAAATATCATGAATGAATGGACAAAAAGACCCCAATGTCCTTTTATTTTTAGACTGTATATATAATTTGTCTGCAAAGGAAAATCAGCAATAAAATGTGCTAACACGAGTCTTATGAATAAAAACATACTGAAATTATAAGAAAAAACCGCAAAAAAGTCAATGGCATAATAGTGTTGTAAAAAAAGGATATCATGTTTACAGTAACGCTTTCAAAAATCTTTATTGTTTTTTTACTCATTGCGGTTGGATTTGTTCTTGATAAAAAGAAATTTGTATCAAGAGAAGCTTTGCAGAGTTTGAGCAGGGTCGTTATTTACATTATGCTTCCGGCTCTGATTTTTTCAGCGATAATCACACAGTTTAATAGAGAAGCGATCTTATCCGGTTATATTCTGCCTCTATTAGGTGTAATGACTTTTTTAAGTGGTGGTTTGCTTGGCTGGATACTTGTCCGTTTTTTTAAAGAGAATGATCCGGTTAAAAAAAATACCGTAATATTTCTTATGCTTATAAATAATTATGGTTTTATTACCTTGCCGCTCGTTTACATGCTTTTTGGTGAGAGCGGTGTGGCGTTACTCTTTTTACATAACTTGGGCTGCGAAATTGTTTTCTGGACAGTAGGCATGTGGCTTTTAAAAGGAGGGAAATTCTCCCCGAAAACTTTAAAATCACTTGTTAATCCGCCGTTTATATCGCTCATGCTCAGTATCGGTATAGTTTTGCTTAATGCGCAATCTTTTGTGCCGGCTTTCTTGCTCGAGGCGTGCGATACACTTGGAAAGGGTGTAATACCACTTATAATGCTGGTTATAGGCTCAACATTAGCTGAGATTGAATTTCGTGATGGGGCATTGTTTGATAAGAAACTTATATGGATTATTGTATCCCGTATAGTTGTCGTTCCCATTTTCGTTATCATCATATTGTTGTATTTGCCGATACCTGAGATGTACAGGAATATTGCTATAATTGTAGCGGTGATGCCTTCTGCTTCTAGTACCCCGTTATTTATGAAACAATTTGGTGGAGATACAATATTTGCGGCAAAAGCGGTGTTTTTTACAACTCTTTTAAGTGCTATTACTATACCCATACTTTTAACAATTTTTTTAAAACAATAGGCGAAAGATCACTTTTTAGCCTAATAATACGTGTAACTCTTTTGTATATAGTGACATAGATAGCATTTTGTCTTTGTTACTGTTTTTTACCGCAAAATTGGATTAAATGCTTGATTAGTATTGAGATAGGTGATAATATATTTCGATGCTCTTACAAGGTTTACCGACTCACCGACGGTAATCTTTGTATGTAAGCGTATAATGTTAACTTAAAATGGAAAGGAAAGGTGAGTTATGTTAGAGAAGAAAGGTAAAGAGGAAATTGTATCGAAGCATAAATTACATGAAAAAGATACCGGTTCTTCAGATGTTCAAATTGCGCTCTTAACTGAACGCATAAATATGCTTTCTAAGCATCTTGAAGTGAACAAAAAGGATCATAGCTCAAGAAGAGGACTTTTGCGGTTGGTAGCTCAAAGAAGAAAATTGCTAGATTATCTAAGCAGAACTGAAAACAAACGATATCAGGATCTAATTAAGAAATTGAAACTGAGGAAATAATATCTGGAGGATATGAATGATTTCACGCGTTGAATGTGAGTTAAATGGACGTACATTACAAATTGAAACAGGTCTTATGGCTAAACAGGCAGACGGTGCTGTTACTGTAAGATACGGAGATACAATGATTCTTGCGACAGTGGTGTCTCCTGAAAAGTTAAAAGAGGGTCTCGATTTTTTCCCGCTTACCGTTGATTATAGGGAAAAAACTTCTGCTGCAGGAAAGTTTCCGGGCGGATACCTCAAAAGAGAAGGAAGACCTACTGAAAAGGAAATTTTAACTGCACGTCTTACTGATAGACCGATCAGGCCCCTTTTCCCAAAAGGATATCTCTATGAAGTACAAATAATGATTTCGGTTATTTCATCTGATGGGGAAAATGATCCTGATATGCTTGCGCTGATCGGGGCAAGTGCCGCTCTTACGGTTTCAGATATTCCGTTTCTCGGACCAATAGGTGCTGTACGCGTTGGTATGATCGATGGAGAGTATGTCATTAATCCAACACCTGAGCAGCTTCTTACAAGTGATCTGGACTTGGTTATTGCAGGGACAGAGAAAGCCGTTATGATGGTTGAGGGAAGCTCAAAGGAACTTTCTGAAGAGGTGATGCTCAAAGCGGTAATGACTGGTCATGAAGAGATCAAGGCTGTTGTAGCCATACAAAAAGAATTGCAAGAAAAATGCGGCAGGGCAAAGAGAGAGCCTGAACTTTTTACTGTTGATAAAGAAATTTATGCTACGTTAGAAAGTACGTACACCAAAGACACTCTTGCTGCATTGGATATCATGGAAAAAGGGAAGAGAATGGACGCCATGAAAGTTATCAAAGAAGCGGCTGTTGCTCTTTTTGTTGAAAAAGATCCCGAGATCGATGAAGGATCTGTAAAATCGGCTTTCCGTGAACTCGAAAAACATTTGGTGAGAGAAAATATTCTCAACGAAGGGAAAAGAGGCGACGGTCGTTCACCAAAAGATATAAGAGATATATCGTGTCTTATCGGTCTTTTGCCTAGAGCTCATGGTTCTGCGCTATTTACCAGAGGTGAAACTCAGGCTCTTGCGTCAACAACCCTCGGTTCTTCGAAAGATGCACAGAAATCTGATGGACTTATGGGTGAGTTCTCAAAAAGTTTTATGCTCCATTATAATTTCCCTTCCTTCAGTGTTGGTGAGGCAAGACCAAACAGAGGCGTAGGAAGACGCGAGATCGGTCACGGTGTGCTTGCTGAAAAATCGCTTTTAGAGGTGATGCCGTCAGCTGAAGATTTTCCGTATACGGTAAAAATCGTTTCAGATATTCTTGAGTCAAATGGTTCTTCTTCAATGGCAACCGTATGTGGAGGATGTTTATCTCTTATGGATGCCGGTGTTCCTATTAAGGCTCCTGTTGCCGGGATCGCTATGGGGCTCGTGACCGGTGAGAATAAGACTGTTGTTCTCTCAGACATATTGGGATCTGAAGATGGTGCTGGCGATATGGACTTTAAAGTTGCTGGGACTGAAAAAGGTATCACAGGATTCCAGATGGATATCAAGATAGAAGGTATTAATGAGCAGATTATGCAAGAAGCCTTAGCGCAAGCAAAAGAAGGTAGAATGCATATCCTCGGGAAGATGACGAGCGCTCTTGCTTCGCCGCGTTCAGATCTCTCAGAGTATGCTCCGCGTATTACAACGCTCAGGATCGATAAAGAAAAGATTGGTACATTGATCGGACCTGGCGGTAAAAATATTAAGAAAATCATTGAAGAAACAGGTGCTGAAATCAATATTAATGATGAAGGTATCGTATCAATTTCTACGAATCAAAAAGAAGCTGCTGAAAAAGCAATTGCAGCAGTCCAAATGTGTACTGCAGATGTTGAAGTTGGCAAAGTGTATACCGGTACTGTTAAAAATGTGACTGCTTTCGGCGCATTTGTTGAAGTGCTTCCAGGTAAAGAAGGTCTTGTTCATATCTCTAAACTTGCTCATCATCGAGTAAATAAAGTTGAAGATGAGGTTAATGTTGGCGATGAAGTGACCGTTAAAGCAATGGAAATCGATGACCGCGGCAGATTAAGTCTGAGCAGAAAAGCGTGCATGGAACCTGAGGAAGCAAAAAAAGACGAATAAGAGTCGTATGTGTTTTATATTGTCCCCTTGATTGTTTGTATTAAACTTTCGAGGGGACATAGTATTACTTCTCAACCCTCAAAATAAGAATTATCGTATGGCAATACAAAGCGATGAGGTTAAAATTGATAGAAGTTATGTGTGGAGTGCAATATTCTTCGTAATTTCTATATTTATTGCATTGTCTTTTCTTTCTTTTAATACCCAAGATATTCCCTTTGTAACGACAACCCCAAATGTGCCGGTAAAAAATTATACTGGTCTTATTGGAGCGTTTCTCAGTTTTGTGCTTTTTTTTGCATTTGGACTTGCCGCATACAGCATCCCTATTTTTACTCTTATCATCTCTCTGAGGGGATTGAGGACACGGATACATGTTGGAAAAAGTGTGCTCGGACTTCTGTGTATGGTCATGATTCTCTCATCATTTTTTGGCATGATGACTTTTTCTTTTTTAGAACCCTTGCAAACGAAGATTAATATTGTTGGTGCCGGGGGGTTGTTTGGGTACCGTATTGCAAAAGAAATCTTTGTGAAGTTTATTGGCGAGCAGGGTGCTCTCATTATTTTGATCCCGTTATTCGTTGCTTCATTTTTGTTATACCTCAATATTAGTATTGTAGAGCTTGCTATAGGACTAAAGGATATGTATGTGCGATTTATGGCGTTTGTCGATGAACGAAGAAATAAAAGAAATGTAGAGATGAGAAGAAATAGGCTTGAACGCGAGGAAAAAGGACGCGGATCCTTACTAAGAAAGGACAAGCCGCGCGTTGAAATATATCAAGGGCAAATGACTCGGAAAGAAAAAAAAGAACAACGCGTTGACGCTGAAAGCGGTAAGGGGAACATGCTGACGAATATACAAGAAAAGTTTAAAAGGGATAGCACTCCTAAAATACCGTCTATTAAAAAAGAAAAGAAATCACGCTTTGAAGGGGCTTCTTCATCTGGTTTCTCCCGTAGTGATTCTAATGACGACTATCAATTGCCGCCACTTGATCTCTTGAATGATGCACCGTTTATTGGTGCAGATGATATGAAAGATGATCTGGAAAATAACTCTGCAATTTTAGAGAACACCCTCAAAGATTTTGGGATAGAAGTAGTTGTTGTAGAAGTACACAGAGGCCCTGTTATTACCACCTATGAGGTGCAGCCTGCACCCGGTGTTAAGGTTAATAGAATTACCGTGCTCTCAGATGATATTGCTCTTGCTTTGAAAGCGGCAAGTATTCGTATTGTTGCGCCCATACCAGGAAAAAGTGTTGTCGGGATAGAGGTCCCTAATCTTAAGAGCTCTGCAGTATACCTTAAAGACATATTGATGAGTGATATGTTTAAAGAGTCTCGTGCAAAATTACCGCTCCTATTAGGAAAGGATGTGTCTGGACAAGCACTTATTACCGATCTTACAGAGATGCCCCATCTCTTAATTGCGGGAACCACTGGTTCAGGAAAAACAGTATGTATGAATACGATTATATTGAGTATTTTGTATACCATGACTCCTGACGAAGTAAAACTTATTATGATTGATCCTAAAAAGGTTGAGTTGTTACCGTATAAAAACATACCTCATCTAGTAACTCCTGTTGTCACTGATCCAAAGAAAGCGACCTACGCATTAAACTGGGCTGTAAAAGAGATGGAAGAGAGGTACCAGTTGTTCGCGAATATCGGCGTGAGAAATATTCACGGTTATAACACGAGGCCCGATAAAGACGTTTTAAGGGTGGGCGAAAACGGTGAAGCTATACCAAAAACCATTCCGTATATTGTAATAGTGATTGATGAATTAAATGATTTAATGATGATCGCTCCTGCTGATATAGAAAATGCTATTACCCGTCTAGCACAGCTTTCTCGAGCTGTTGGAATACATGTTATTCTTGCGACTCAAAGGCCGTCTGTGAACGTTATCACCGGTGTTATTAAAGCGAATTTTCCGGCACGTATCTCGTTCCAGGTTGCATCAAAAATTGATTCACGAACAATTTTAGACGCCAACGGCGCTGATAAGCTCCTTGGGAAAGGTGATCTGTTGTTTTTGCCGCCCGGTACCAGTAAGCTTGTGCGCGCACAAGGGGCATTTGTTTCAGATAAAGAGATAAACGGGGTCATTTCCTTTATTACTGAGCAGGCGCAGGCAGAATTTGATCAAGATATTATACAACAAGAAAGAAAACGAACAGCGATGTCATCAGAGAATGACCCAGAAGACGAAATATATGATGATGCGGTGGAAGTTGTGTTGAGCACTAAACAGGCTTCTGCATCGGTTTTACAGAGGAAATTGCGTATTGGTTATGCACGTGCAGCGCGTCTTATAGATATGATGGAGGATTGCGGTATAGTTGGGCCTCCTAAGGGTAGTAAAGGTAGAGATATCCTGATAAAATCACAGGATCAGTTTGAAGATGATGATGTTAAAAGTGGCCAGATGGTTGAGTCTGATCTGTAACACTAAATATTCGTGTACATAGGATAAATGCTATGGAAAATTTACATGATTTGCTGAAACGTACCCGTGAAGAAAAAGGGATCAACATAGAAGATGTATCAAAACATACAAAGATTAGGGTGAAGATCCTTGTATCAATTGAGTCAGGTGATTATGAAGCTGTCGCGAGCCCTACGTATCTCAAAGGGTTTATCAAACTCTATAGTAAATATTTAGGGTTAGATACCAAGCAAATAATGTCCGATTATGCGGATCTTTTTCAAAATAATATTGAGCGTTATTTTGTGACGCCCGGTAAGGTCAAAGATACTGAGAAGACGTGGAGTGAATCCATGCTTGATAAGTTTCCTACTATGGAATTCGATATGCGTAAATTTATCTTTGTTGTGAGTGTTGTGCTTTGTATTCTTATTGGCACGATCAGTTTTTTTGTTGTAAAAAAAATAATGACAGTAGCGAGTGATAGACCTCGACAGCCTGCTAAAGAAATGACAAAACAAAAATCAGACCTTATCTTACCAATGCTAAAAAAACAAACATCCCAAAACATTATTGGAGAAGTAAAGAATGAGCGTCTAGTTGCTCCTGCAGTCAGTGGAGTTGCACAAATAAATGTTCCATCTCATCCTGCGGAGGCAGT
This sequence comes from Candidatus Ancaeobacter aquaticus, assembly GCA_030765405.1. Classification (NCBI taxonomy): domain Bacteria; kingdom Pseudomonadati; phylum Candidatus Auribacterota; class Candidatus Ancaeobacteria; order Candidatus Ancaeobacterales; family Candidatus Ancaeobacteraceae; genus Candidatus Ancaeobacter; species Candidatus Ancaeobacter aquaticus. Next base: position 14,910 of record JAVCCP010000049.1, read on the forward strand.
GCCTAAACGCGAACAAGAGCTGCACCTTACCGCTGAGATCTCTCAGGATGTTTGGTTACGTATAAAGATTGATGGACAGCTCGTTTTTGAAGATACTTTAAAAAACGGTGAAAAAGAAACGTGGAAAGCAAAAAAAAGTATAGAAGTTAGGATGGGTAATGCCGGGGGAATTAGTCTGACTTTGAACGATGTTTTTCTTGGTGTGCAGGGTAATACCGGGCAAGTAAAGAGCATATTAATCGATCATGAATTATTAAAGCAACTAAAAGACAACGCGCAAAAAAGATAATTATAGTAGTGTGTACGTGTTTATGCAGGAGAAATTCTTTTCACGCCATAAGACTCATTCTCCTTTTCGTTATACTTATCAATAATATTATAATGTAAGCGAGTCGATGTATGTATGCAGTCAGTATGGTTAGTTTAGGGTGTTCAAAAAATCTTGTTGATAGCGAGGTTATGTTGGGCCTCTTAGCTCAGGCTGGATATACCTTAACAAGTGATTTACATTCATCAGATATTATTATTGTCAATACGTGTAGTTTTATTGAAAGTGCTCAGGAAGAGTCACGAGAGACTATTCTTTCCATGAAGCATTTTTACACTGCCGGAAAGATTATCGTAGTGACTGGCTGCTTTTCTAAGCTTTACAAAAAAGAATTGTCAGACGCAATTGAAAAAAAAGATAGGCAAAAGAATCAGTTTTCAGAGTTAATTAATAGCGTGCATGCATTTTTAGGACCTGGAGATATTTCACGTATTCATGAAGTTATTGATGCAATAGTCACGCAGAAACCATTTCATATGCCCAAAGTGCTTGTTGAGGATAATCCTGCATATATCTATGATCATTCAACACCACGTGCTCGTACGACACCGCCACATACCGCTTACGTAAAAATAGCAGAAGGATGTGCTAATAACTGTACGTATTGTCTCATACCGAGTATACGCGGGGCGTATCGGAGCAGAACTATTGACTCGATCGTTGAAGAAGTCAAAATACTTGCTGATCATGGTGTCGTTGAAGTAAGTCTCATTGCGCAAGACACCACGTGCTATGGAAAAGACACTTACGGAAAACACATGTTGCCGGAACTTCTTGAGGCACTTGCCACACGCACACAGATATGTTGGATACGTGTACTGTATACGCATCCGGCGCATTTTACTAAAGAGCTAGTGAATGTTATTCGTGATATCCCTCAGGTATGTAAATACGTTGATCTCCCAATTCAGCATATAGATGACGCTATTTTAAAGGCTATGGGCCGAAGAGTCAGTTCAAGAGATATATATACATTAATTGATTCAGTGAGAAATGCCATACCTCATGTTACGCTTCGGACATCAGTCATTGTCGGATTTCCTGGCGAAACGGACAGACAGTTTATGAATCTTCTAGATTGTGTTAAGGATATACGTTTTGAAAGACTTGGCGCGTTTACCTATTCGAGAGAGAAGGGAACATCTGCTTACACAATGCCGGATCAAGTTAGTCGCGAAATAAAAGAAATTCGCTTACATGCAATAATGAGTATGCAGCAGGTGATCTCAAAGGAAAAAAATAAACAACTTATTAATACAGTGGTGCCGGTACTTGTTGATGGGCTAGAAGGAAAGGGAAAGTATTTTGGTAGAACTCAAGCTGATGCTCTTGATGTTGATTGTTTAGTCCACGTTAAAGGTAAAAATATAACGCCAGGTAGTTTTGTTGATATGCACGTTAAAAGCGCGAGTGAATATGATATTGAGGGAACAATGATAAGTAAAAAGGTAAAAGTAAAACCAGACAATAGACAACAGACCAGAGACCACAGACTAAAGATTAAAGGTAAAAGCAAGAAGTAAGAAAATTGGAATAGTTGAATAATCATATATGCATATTAAATTTTGTGGTCATAATACTGTGATATATGTATAATTTATTTTTTTAATATAACTATAACAGGTGTGTAAATATGAATTTACCTAATAAACTGACGACATTACGAGTGGTTTTAGCATTTTTCTTTATGGTTTCCTTATTGGTTGATTTTCCCTTTTCTAAATGTTTGGCCTTATTCTTTTTTAGCCTCGCGAGTTTTACCGATATGTATGATGGTGTTTTAGCTCGTAAAATGAAATTGGAAAGCGATTATGGAAAGCTTTTAGATCCTGTTGCAGACAAGATCCTGGTATCTATCGCTTTTATTTCATTTATTGCAATGCCTACAACACATCTTGCGGCATGGATCGTTATCATAATAATTAGTCGTGAACTCGTTGTTACGGGGTTAAGAATGCTGGCGCTTTCAAAGGGAGAGGTATTGGCTGCAGACACATTGGGGAAAACTAAAACAATATTTCAGTTTTCGGTCATTATCCTTATTTTGATTCTACTTACTATTAGAGAGTTTTTATCGCTCTATTCGGAATATTGGAGCATAGCTGGTCCGGTAATAGATATGAGAATAGCCCAAGCTGCATTTTGGTTAACATTTTTCGTGATGCTTGTTACGGTATATTCCGGCATAGTCTATTTATATGATAATCGTAAAACGTATTTAAGTTCTATGTAGTGAGCAGTGTGCCAGTTATGAAAAAATATAAAGATATATGCATTAAAGTTGTTGCCAGTTTCTTCTTCCTTGGGTATTCACCAATCGCGTCTGGGACAGTCGGAACACTTGGCGGTGTTCTCATAGTTTATTATTTACGCGATTATCCACTCAGCTACACCATATTTACCTTTTCCTTGATCATGCTTGGAATGTATGTTTCTAACGAGGCAGAGCATATATATAGAGAAAAAGATTCTCATAAGATCGTTATTGATGAGGTTATTGGGTATCTTGTAGCAATGATGTGGCTACCTCATTACAGTGTCATAATAATGATAATCGGGTTCTTTGTGAATAGGGTATTTGATATCCTGAAACCGTACCCAATAAGAAAGCTTGAACAGCTGCCAGGTGGAGTGGGTGTGGTTATGGATGACGTTCTTGCAGGTGTCTATACGAATATTGTGCTCAGAATTATTATGCTATTGACAGTCGTATAGATAAGGTATAGAGTTACGTTTCTAATAATCGATGTATGGTTGTAATAAAATGTAAAAAGGTATATTAAGGTATATTCATGAAATTAAGATATGTTATTTTGGCTTGTTTTATAGTAATCAGTAGCGGGAGCGATCTTTATGCCCGCGATTGGTTATGGACCCCTGAAAGCGGTAAATGGATAAGTGAAAGAGATATTGAGAAACGTTCCGCACGTGTTCGGTATGAGAAGGCTCGTCAGCTTGAAGAAGAGGGGAGTATTAAGCAAGCACTCCGTGAATATGCTAGACTTGTTAAACTCTATCCAACATCAGTCTATTCTCCTGAAGCGCAATACATTATAGGTCTCTATAAAGAGGCTGACAGTAGTTATTATAAGGCGTTTAAAGAATACGAAAAAGTGATAAATAATTATCCTTCCTATAAAAGATTTTTGGAGATCATTGAGCGTGAATATGCTCTGGGAAATCTATTTCTTTCGGGAGAAAAAGCAAAAGTAATGGGTATAAAGATGCTTCCTGCTATGGATAAATCAGTTGAGATATTCGATCATATTGTCCGTAAAGCACCATATAGTTCTTTTGCTCCGCGAGCGCAGTTTAATATTGGTGAGGCGTACAGAAAAATTAAACGTTATTCAGAAGCCATTCCTGCATATAATAAAGTCGTGGTAAATTATCCTGAGTCGAAGCTCGTAATGATGTCAGAGTATTATATCGGTATATGCGGGTATGAGAGGTCTTTGGATGCTAAATATGATCAAACGGGTACGAATATTTCGATCACTTCGATGAAAAGATTTTTAAAGAAATTCTCGCGCAGTAAAAAAGCGGGTGCTGTACGGAAAAACTTAGATTTGCTTTTGGAGAGAAAAGCGAAAAAATCATTTGAAGTCGCTAAATATTATGAAAGAGATAAGTGTGAAGAAGGTGCAATTATTTATTACCAAGATGTGATCAATGATTACCCGGGCACAAAACTCGCACAAGAGGCAGAAAACCGTATTGATCATATAATAGCCAATCCAATAGGAACAGGTGGGAAGAAAAGCTTTCTTGCGTCTATCCCATTTATAAAGAAACTTGTACAAAAACCAGAAGAAGAATATGAAGAAAGAGCCTTGGAAAAAGATCCTTTCAAGAAAAAACAAGCGGCTCAAAAAAAGAAGTTCTGGGAATTCTGGAAAAAATCCGAAAAAGCTGTTGCCGTAGAGCAAAAAGAGGATGCGAAAAAGGTTAAACCTGTTGCAGTGGCTAAAGGGAAGAAACAGTTCTGGGAGTTTTGGAAAAAATCCGATGCGGCAGCTTCGAAAGATGTAGAACCGGTTGTTGTTGCAAAGAAAAAGAAACAACAGAAAAAACAATTTTGGGAAATCTGGAAAAAGACACCTCCAGCCGAGACTGAAAAAGAAGAAGAGGTTCCAAATGTAGGGATAACAGGTCGTGACGGAGCGTTAACGATGCGGGAACTGGGAGCTTCTGAAGAAGAAGACCAAATATCACAAGAGCCGACCCAAACGATGACTTCATATGAAGATTCAGGCTATTTGCTACCTAAAAAAGCAGGGACGGAAATTGCTCAGGCATCTGTTGATTCAGAAGAATCTGAGTATATCCCTAGTGATGAGGAAATTGAAGCGGAACTGATGAGCAATGAACCTATTAGATCTGAAGATTTTGATGAATCCTCTATACCAGCTAAAGATACTGCTGTTTCTCTGCAGGAAGAATTTGATGAAGTTGTAGTCGAAAAAGATGATATACCGAGTGTGGTCAAAGATGCCGCACAGAAGATTTCCGATGGTGAATCTATTTCCGTAGAGGATGTTCTGGAAGCGAGAGATGCTCGTACGGGTGCCTCTCCGGCATCACGTATATCTAAAGTTGATGATAGTATTGCACCTCTGATGTCAGATGATTATGAAGAAGAAGTTGATGAAGCGGCATTTGATGAAGAAGTACCTGCCGAAATACCGATAGAGTTTGATCTTGCTCAAATATCAGACTTGAAATTAGTTGAATCTGATAAGGGTAAAAAGATGGTATTTGCAACAAACAAAGCGATTGATTTTGTCTCTTATCGTCTTGAAAATCCTACTCGTTTGATGATAGCAATGAAATCACCGACATATTCAAGTCTTGATAGTGTTATTACCGTAGATGCGGCAGGCGTTAAAACTGTTAGAAGTCATTATCGGACAAAAGAAGAAGGACATGTCGGCTGGCAGGTAAATGCAATTGTTCTTGATTTTGACGATAATATTAAGTACAAAGTTTCAAGCAATGAGAATGCAATAACGATTGAGTTAAAACAATGAAAAAAAGATTTTCACTCTATGCAATATGTTTTTTATGTGTGATGAGCATTGTTGGCTGTGGTTATCAGCTTGGATCAATCAAGGTTGGAGATAAAGATAATCTCCATATACCTATATTTAAAAATAATACCAATACATATGGTATCGAAGGGTTAGTTACTGAAGCAGTTATAAACAGGTTATTGGTGGATGGCAGCTATAAGATCGTCGGTAAAGATCAGGCTGACTATATATTAGATGGTGAAATCATTGAATACAGGCGTGATGCGAATGTGTTTGATAGAGCTGATGTGCCGGGAGAATTCAGGATAACGATTACTGCTCGGCTGACTTTGAAGGATGCTAAGACAGGAAAGGTTATATGGACTGCTAGTGATGCATATGGAGAAGCAAATTATGCTCGTGGGGCATACCAACTTGAGTCTGAAAGAGCTTCCTGGCCCGCTGTTACAGAAGATTTAGCGCGAGATATCACAGAAAAAATTTCTGATGGTGGTTGGTGATTGTTTTATTTTAATCGATTCCATGTACTTTATGCAGTAAAAACCCTCAATTATTATGGATGCAGTAGGACTTAAAAAGCAAGTTAAAGCACAGACCATTTCGTCACTCTACGTCCTTTCCGGCCCAGAGACACTTCTCAAGAATGATGCGTTTCTATACCTAAAAAAGCATGTAGTTACCGATGATTTATCTTATGAAAAATATAATGGTAAAGAAACGAAATTTTCAACTATCGTTGACAATGCATCTATGATGCCATTTTTTGGCGAGAAGAAACTTATCTATGTAGAAGAAGCCGATTCAATATTGAAAGAAGTTGATGATCTCATAGCATATCTCAAAGAACCATCTCCGTACGCCTGTATAGTGTTGTGTGTTAAAAACGTTGATAAAAGAACAAAAATATGTAAAGAGCTTGAAAAGAAAAACATTCTTATTGTCTGTAATACACTGTATCCCAATCAGGCGAAAGAATGGTTGTCAGGGTATGTGAAAAAAAATGACCGCTATATGGATAGTGATGCCCTTGATCTTTTACTAGACAACGTAGGTATGATGCTCGAAGATTTAGTGTCTGAAGTAGATAAGATAATGATTTATGCAGGAGAAAGAAAGAAAATAGTCAGATCTGATGTGGAGGCGCTTGGTGTTTCAATGAAAACGGAAGATGTTTTTGAGCTTACCAATGCGATAGGGAACAAAGATAAGAAAAATGCGATACGGATCTTGATAAAATTGTTAGACGAAGGTAAACAGGCGCCTGAAATAATTGGCCTATTACGGTGGCAACTTGTGAGGTTGTTTGGTGCCGGTGAGATGATGGATTCTGGATGTAATCAGAAGGAAATCGCCTCACATTATCGTGTTCATCCCAGGTATGCCGGCGGATTTATTGAGAACACGAAACAATACAAGAAATCTAATAAGGTTACTCAATTTGAAGCGTTGTTACATGCGGATATGTCGTTTAAAAGTGGTTTAAGCGATGAACGTGGGGCGCTCATGTCTTTGATGTTATCATTGTGTAGATAAATCCCGTTATTAAGACACATGCCATTAACAGGAGTTGAAAAGTATTTAATGGTTTAAAATGAAAAAGGGCACTCCAGTTTATTGGGGTGCCCTAAGTATGTATGTAATGTAATATAAACTACTTTTTAACCGCTTTGTTGAGTTTTTTCACTACTCTTGATTTTTTACGAGCCGCAGTATTATCGTGAATAACTCCTTTTTTCGATGCCTTATCAAATGCACTTGTAATTTTTGGCAAATAGGCTTGTGCTTCCTCAATCTTGTTATCCTCGATAAGGCCTAAGAATGTATTAACAATAGTTTTGAGCGAGCTCTTCACTGCTGTGTTTCGTACGTGACGTATTTTTGATTGCCGTAATCGTTTTAATGCTGATTTCTGCTGTGGCATTCATATCCTCCATGTTATACTATATTTATACGTTATAAGAATATGAAAAATAACAAAGAGAAGACTATATGTCAAGTCATTTTATCAAGGAAAACATAAAAGACAAGCTAAAAAAGGTTCCTGATTCTCCGGGTATATACTTTATGCGGGGCAAGCACGGGGAGATTTTATATATTGGTAAAGCCCTTTCCCTTAGAAAGAGGGTACGCTCGTATTTTAAGAATATAGCACGGTTAGATACTAAAACGAGGTCATTGGTTAAAGAAATCGTTGATTTTGAGTGCATTTTGGTGAAAAGTGAAGAGGAGGCGCTAATCCTTGAAGCACGGCACATACGTGAATACTTACCAAAGTATAATATTGCTTTGAGAGATGATAAGCGCTATCCAATGATACGTGTATCCGTACAGGAACAATATCCGCGGATCTCAATAGTCAGGTTTAAAAAAGATGATGGGGCACGATACTTCGGGCCTTTTACTGATTCCGGCGGGGTGAGAAAAATAGTCGAGTTGCTCTATACTCTTTTTAAATTACGACGCTGTAGGTATGTTACCTTAAAAAAAGCGCATGCGAAACATTGCCTATATTGTAAAATTGATGCCTGCTTAAAGCCCTGCATAGATGCTGTTTCTGAGGATGATTATAGAGCTCATATCAAAAATGCCATATTGCTTTTGTCAGGCGCGACAAAAAAACTTTTGCATAGTTTAGAGCACGAGATGAAAAAAGCATCTCAAAGGCGTGAGTACGAACGTGCGGCACAAGTGCGTGACACGATCCGTGCATTGACAGGTACGATTAAAGCGCATGCACGAAATATTAATATATATAAAAGAATGGCGTCTCATTTGGCACAGGGGGTAGAGGAGTTACAAGAAAAATTAGAATTACCATATTCCCCAAACACTATTGAGGCAATAGACATTTCAAACATCACTGGTGTATGCGCTGTTGGTTCAGTGGTTGTATTTAAGCAAGGACGTCCGTACAAGAAAGGGTATAGGCGATATCAAATTAGAGAAGTTGAAGGAATTGATGATTATAGCATGATTCGAGAGGTGGTAAGAAGACGTTATGCAATAGCTCAAGATGATAAAAAAGATATGCCGGATTTTGTATTTATCGATGGGGGCAAGGGACATTTGCAAGCTGCTTTGAAGGAAGCAAGGAAACACAGCATTAATCCTGTTCTATTTATGAGTATTGCAAAACGAAACGAGGAAATATTCGTTCCAAAGAGAAAAACACCAATTTGTTTGGAAAGAGGTTCTTCATCACTCCTTTTAGTACAGCACGTGCGTGATGAGGCACATAGATTTGCCCTTCAGTATCATAGGAAGTTGCGCCGCAAACGTATCAAAGAATCAATACTTGATGATATTTCCGGTGTTGGCGAAAAGCGAAAACGTAATCTGTTGTCGCGCTTTGGTTCAATTGACGCACTTAAAGGTAAAACAGCTTGCGAGATTGCTGAAGCGCCCTCAATAGATATGAATCTTGCTCGCGTGATTTATGAGTATATTCATAAGGGGGTTACGAAATAATATGGACAAGCCCTTTTGTGTAAGAAAACTCATTTCTTTATTGCGTCATCCGCTTCTTTTTAATAACATTATCGGACTGATTATACAATAAGAGAAAGGTTTATATACATGGTAGGAAATATATTAAAATTGCTTTTTGGAACAAAATTCGAAAGAGACGTAAAAAAGTTTACTCCCGTTGTCCAAAAGATCAATGAAATCGAAGAGTCGTATCAATCATTGCCAGATGATGATGTGCGGGCAAAAACTGATGAATTTAAGAAACGACTCGCTGAAGGTGAAACACTCGATGATATTATGCCGGAAGCATTTGCAACGGTAAAAAATGTATGTCGTCGTTTGTGTGGAACCTCATGGGATGTCTGTGATCACCCTGTCGCCTGGGATATGGTGCCTTTTGATGTACAGCTCATTGGCGCGATAGTGCTCCATAAAGGTAAAATTGCGGAAATGGCTACGGGTGAAGGTAAAACACTTGTTGCAACAATGCCTCTTTATCTCAATGTTCTCTCAGGGAAAAATGCTCATCTTGTGACAGTGAATGATTATCTTGCTAAACGTGACAGCGAGTGGATGGGGAAAGTATATGAAATGCTTGGTGTCACTGTTGGTTGTATTCAGCATGATATGAGTCCTCAAGAGCGTAAAGCGGAGTATGCTAAAGATATTACCTATGGAACAAATAGTGAGTTTGGTTTTGATTATCTTCGCGATAATGGTCTTGCTCTTTCATATGAAGATTGTGTCCAACGCGGGCATAATTATGCCATTGTCGATGAGGTAGATAGTATTCTTATTGACGAAGCACGAACACCACTTATTATTTCCGGACCCTCATCAGTTTCTTCACATGTATATGACAAACTCAAACCTGTTGTACAGGACCTTGTTCGTAAACAGACATTATTATGTAATAGATTATTAAAAGAAGTGAAAGAACAATATGATAAAGAAGGCATCACGGGCGAAAATGAAGAAATTATAGGAAAAAAATTGTTTCAGGTCCAAATCGGTACACCAAGAAATAAGCCGCTTTCAAAAATGATCGAAAATCCTCAAATTAGGAGATTGATGGATAAAATAGATGGTGAGTTTCACAGTGATTTACGTAAAAAAGATCTCCCGGTAATAAAAGAAGAAATGTTGTATATAATAGAAGAAAAACAGCACTCTGTTGATTTGACCGAAAAAGGCAGAGATACAATCAGTCCCGGTAAGCCTGAAGAATATATGTTGCCTGACATTATTACCATGTACCAGGAAATTGATGGTAATGAAGCTTTTTCAGATGATGAAAAAGAAGTAAAAAAGCAGGAACTGCAGACATATTTTGATACGCTGAGTGAGCGCATACACAATCTATCACAATTGTTGCGCGCATATTCGCTGTTTGAAAAAGATGTAGAATATGTTGTTCAGGATAATCGCGTGATGATAGTTGATGAATTTACCGGGAGACTCATGCCGGGAAGACGATATAGTGACGGATTGCATCAAGCGCTTGAAGCAAAAGAAGGTGTCGAAATTGAACGCGAAACACAAACATTTGCGACAATCACTATACAAAATTATTTTCGTATGTATGATAAGCTTGCCGGTATGACCGGTACCGCAGTAACTGAGGCGAATGAATTTAGCCAGACTTATAAATTAGATGTGTGCGTTATTCCTACAAATAGACCTATTATGCGAAAAGATAATCAGGATGTCATCTATAAAACAAAGAGAGAGAAGTACAATGCTATTGTTGATGATATAGCTTCTTCGTATTCGGAAGGTCAACCGGTTCTCGTTGGTACGGTATCCGTTGAATCATCAGAAGTCTTAAGTAGATTGCTGAAAAGGAGAGCTGTTCCTCATAATGTTCTTAATGCAAAATACCATCAGAAGGAAGCAGAAATTGTATCGCTTGCTGGCCAACGCGGGGCGGTAACAATTGCGACTAATATGGCTGGTCGTGGTACGGATATAAAACTTGGGCCTGGTGTCTTGATGAAAGATGAAAAGACTGAAGACGTTTCCGGGGGCTTATGTGTTATCGGAACGGGAAGGCATGAAGCGAGGCGCATTGATCTTCAGCTGAGAGGTCGTTGTGCACGTCAAGGTGATCCGGGGCAATCACGCTTTTATGTATCATTAGAAGATGATCTCATGCGTCTTTTTGGGTCAGATAAGATCGCTCGCGTTATGGAACGTATTGGTATTGAAGAGGGACAGGAATTAACACATCCTCTTCTAAGCCGTTCTATTGAAACAGCGCAGAAACGTGTTGAAGAGAGAAATTTCTCAATACGTAAACATACATTAGAATATGACGATGTGATGAACAAGCAGAGAGAGGTGATCTATAATTATCGTATGCAGGTACTTGAAAATGAAGACCTAAAAGAACTTTTAGATGAAATGATAGATGAAGTTTTGGAAGAAACAATTGAAGAATACGCTTCGGATAAAACTCATCCATCTGAATGGGATATCGAAGGGTTGTGCAGCTGGTTTAATCAGACATTTCGTGCTGTTATCACCTATAACCCTGAGGAAAATTATAGTAAAAGTGAATTGAACGAAAACTTCCGTAGCGAGATAGACAAGTTGTATGTGCTTAAGGTTAAGTATGAAGGCGAAGAAATGGTTCAGCGTCTCCTTCAGTATGTTAAACTTACCACGATTGACCGCCTGTGGCAGGAACATTTGTATAATATGGATTCTCTGAGAGAAGGTATTGGGTTAAGGGCGTATGGACAGACCGATCCGTTGATTGCCTATAAGCAGGAAGCGTTTACCATGTTTTCTGAGATGATGAGTAATATTAAGACTGATATTGTCAGCTCTTTCTTTAAAGTCGCCATGTATGTGCCGAAAGAGGAAGAAACACGACGAAAGGTGCCTACTCAATTAATTCATCAGGAAGTATCAGGGTTAGAAATGAGTTCTGAAGAACAGATGGAACGTGCCGGTCAAGCTCAAGAGTCAAGACATGGCGCGATGAGACCTGAAGGGGCCGCACTTACTCCGGTAAAACGTGAAAGTGAAAAGATTGGAAGGAACGATCCGTGTCCTTGCGGTAGTGGTAAAAAATACAAGAAATGTTGTGGCGCGGGAAATTCTTAATTATCTTTTAACTCTTGTATAGGTGCATACCTTGAATGTCGTGAAGAATAATAATATAGCGTTATATGTCCTTTCAATCCTATCGGCGTTTTTACTGATTTTAAGTTTTCCCTATTTTAATATTCATTATCTTGCATGGTTCTTTTTGGTGCCTGTTTTTATCGGATGCAGTCTTGCGGGCGTCTCAGACTATGTTAAACGTCTCGGATGGTATCTTTTTGGTCTGGTGTTTTTCTTTACTGTTCTTTACTGGGTAATACATGTTACCGGCGTTGGCTATATAGCATTATGTTTATATGTAGCGCTCTATTTTTTACTTTTTATGTATATTATGGACAAAATAATTGAAAGGAAACGATCAATTATTTTATGGGCCCCGATCGTGTGGGTAGCGTTGGAATTTGTCCGTAGTGTACTTTTTACCGGTTTTCCTTGGGCATTAGTGGGTGCTTCACAGGTATCATATCTTCATCTTATTCAGATAGCGTCACTGACCGGCGTATGGGGCGTATCATTTTTTGTTGTTCTTTTAAATGCATTCATATTTGAGAATGTATATCTTGGCATCATTAAAAAAGAGGGAGTAAAAAGTTATACTACGACATTATTGGCAATCGTGATGGTGGGGGGAACATATATATTCGGGGCAAAAGAGCTTTCATCAGAGAAGCAGGACGCGCAATATATTCCTTTTAATATTTCGGTCGTGCAGCCAAACATTTCTCAAGATATTAAATGGGATAAACGGCATAAGGATTACATAAATAAGCGGTTTAAAAATCTGACATTGGAGCTCAAAGGTGAGAACCCCGATCTTGTTATTTGGCCTGAAAGCTGTGTTCAGGGAGAGATACGCTATGATCAAAATATTTATGAGCATGTTTCCAGTATAACGCGAGCAATCGATGCACCGATCTTACTGGGTAGTCAGGACATTGAATTTGGCAAAGAATGGATTTTCTATAATTCGGCGTTTCTTATTCATCCTAAACATAAACTTATGGGAAGCTATAAAAAGGTGCATCTGGTGCCGTTTGGCGAGTATGTTCCATTTGCTGAAAGAGTACCTTTCATAAGAAAAATGACACCAATACAAATTGATTTCCATGAAGGGGACGAGTACACGATTTTTGGAATACCGCAATTATATAAAAGATGGAAAGACGAATCAGGTGAGATTAAATCTCATATTCGCATAATACGTTTTGCTACGATAATATGTTTTGAAGATATTTTTCCCGGGCTGGTAAGAGAGTTTGCTGCGCAGCACATTGATTTTATTGTGAATATTACCAACGATGCTTGGTTTAAGAAAACAAGCGCTCAAATGCAGCATGCTTATTTATCTGTGTTTAGGGCTGTAGAAAATAGGACGTACCTCATAAGGGCAGCTAATACAGGGTATTCGTGTGTTATAGATCCCTATGGGAGGATTGTAAAAGATATTCGTGATAAAAATGGTAGCTCACTTTATGTTCCCGGACATTTTACCTTTCCATTAAGAAGCGTTCATAAGCGCACTGTGTATACACAATATGGTAATTACTTTCCTAAGGGATGTATGATTATAACGCTTTTGGGTATAGTAATTTTTTATGTGCGAAACAGGTATTCTCGAAGAAGAAGATAAAAATAAAATCGTAATAGATAAGAGGGAGTATATATGTATAAAGAAATGAAAGAAAAAATAGCAGATTTACAAAGAAGACTGAATGAAATGCGAGGTTATCTTTGACGTTGCTCAAAAGTCTGATGAGCTAAAAAAATTACAAGAAGTAACGGCCGCGAACAATTTTTGGGATGATAATAACAAAGCCAAAGAAACGATAGAGAAGGTCAATATACTCAAAAGCTGGGTTGACCCATGCAGGGATGTAGGCGATGAATTATTATCTCTAACGGAACTAAACGACCTATCGCAAGATGAGCCTGAGGGATCATCGATCTTTGAAGAGTTGAGTTCTGAAATTGTACTGGTAGAGAAGAAGCTTGAGCAGCTAGAATTCAAAAAGATGCTTGGCGGTCCTCTCGATGGTAATAACGCGTTTTTGAGCATTAATGCTGGTGCAGGTGGTACTGAATCGTGTGATTGGGCTGAAATGCTTTTAAGAATGTATAAACGTTGGGCAGAACGCCGCGGATTCTCTGCTGAGATAACGGATATATTGGCTGGTGAGGAAGCAGGGATTAAAAATGTAACGCTACTTGTAAAAGGTGAATTTGCATACGGGTATTTGAACGCTGAACGTGGTGTGCATCGACTTGTTAGAATATCTCCTTTTGATTCTAATAAAAGACGGCATACGTCTTTTGCATCGATTGATGTTATCCCTGAAGTCAATGATGAGATAGAAATTGAAATAGATGAAAAAGATTTGAGAATTGACACCTATCGTGCTGGCGGGGCAGGCGGTCAAAAAGTTAATAAGACTGATTCTGCGGTACGAATAACACATATTCCTACTAATATTGTTGCTCAATGTCAAAATGAACGCTCTCAATTTCAGAATAAAGCTACATGTCTTAAGATATTAAAGGCACGTTTGTACGAGAAAAAGGAGAAGGAAAAGAGAGAACAGCTTGCTAAGGAATATGGCGAGAAAATGGATATTGCGTGGGGTAGTCAGATACGTTCATATGTGTTCCATCCGTATCAGATGGTTAAAGACCATAGGACAGATATGGAAACATCTAATACGCAAGCGGTTATGGATGGTGATATTGATATGTTCATAGAGGAGTATCTAAAGGCGTTAAAATAGGTAATTACAGCCTATTATACCTAATTTATATAGATTTTACAGTACTCATTCATTGACAAAATGTGTCTGGTATCCTATTATGAACAGAATTAATGAGGGTGTATGATAAGAAATATTGCAGGTATGGCAGAACGTGTTATAACTGGTGGCAGGCCTTCTAAAGTCTTGCGTCTTGCAAAATCGGTAAGTCCGGCGGTTATAGAGTCAATGAAACGGAGAAATCTTAAATGGACTCTAGGGCATGTTCTTAATAAATCGACATTTTATAAGGAAAATCTTTCCGGGATAGATATTGATTTCACTAAGATCAAACATCCGTCTGAACTCGGTGATTTTTTCACCACATCTGGCGATATATCTCAGTATCCTTCGGAATCATTCTTATGCGGTAAGCCTCATAGAGCATTTGAGACAACTGGTTCGACCGGTAAGCCGAAACGCGTTTATTTCTCAAATAAGGAATTTGCAGATTTGTCGCGTTGGGGTGCGGCGAGTCTTTATATGCTCGGTATGCGTGAGGCAGATCGCGTTATAAGTACCTTTGATTTTGCTTTCTGGATACCAGGGATAACCATTCAAGACATGATTAAACACGTAGGTGCGTTTCATGTGGTTGGCGGGAAGATAGCTCCATCTGAGATCGTTAGCCGTATAGATGATTATAATTTTAATGTCATTATGGGTGATCCTTCCTGGATTATTCAATTTACAGAACTTGTCAAAGATCACAAAAAATATAATGTAAAACTACTTCTTGGCGGTGGAGAACATGTTTCCGATGATATCAGAAAACGCATAGAAGAGGCGTGGGGAGCTGATATGATATTGAGTTATGGTTCTACCGAAATGGGTGGTGCATCATCATCTGAATGTCTTGAAAAAAACGGGTATCATTTGAATGATTTTGCGTTCTTTTTTGAAATTATTAATCCTGATAAGGATGGGTATGGAGAAGTAGTTTTTACGACACTTGTAAGGGATACCATGCCTCTTATCCGGTATCGTACTGGTGATATAGCTCGTTTTATTGAAGATACATGTCCGTGTGGAATGCAAACAAAAAGACTTTCTAAAATTCGTGGGCGAGTTGATGATATGGTTGTTTTAGGGGCAGGAAATATGTTCCCTTGGATATTTGAAAGTATTCTTCATGACATACCTGAAATTTCAAATGATTGGCAAGTGGCAGTATTAAAACCTGAATGCCAAGATGTCTTGGAATTTAGAATGGAGAAGGTATCAAATGATGAAACTGCTATTCTGGATAAAGTTAAAACGAATATTCGCAAACGATTTAATGATATATGGAAGAATTATGAAGTGGGTATGTGTGACATCAGGTTTTCGCTACATGAGCGTGGATCATTGAGAAAAGGGAGAAAAATAAAGCGGCTTATTGATGAGAGAATAAACACCAATTAATAATGTTTGCTGTGAGAATAAAATAATGGATAGAAAGATGGACACTTATAGCGTATTTTGTGATTTTGACGGGACCATAACGGTTAAGGATACGACAGATGAAATATTGCGTGCATTTGCAGATAAAGAGTGGGAAAGCGTTGAGAATGAATGGCTGAGTGGTGCATTTGGTTCAGAAGAATGTTTGCGCAGACAAATGAAGCTTGTAAAGGCCACTGAGAATGAGTTGATTGCACTGTTAGATACGATAGAGATTGATCCTTTTTTTCTGCAGTTTGTATCCTTTTGCAAGAAAAAGAATATATCGGTTACTGTAGTAAGTGATGGTTTTGATTATATTATTAATTATATATTAAACAAACATCAATTAGGGCATTTGCCGCATTATGCGAATACGTTGCTTTTTGAGGATGGTTCGTTGAATACACGCTTTTCTAATTCGCGTCCTGATTGTGATCTTTGCGCAACGTGCAAAGTTGGAGTTGTTAATAGGGTGAAACAAGATAGTGAAAAAGTAATCGTTATTGGTGACGGTTATTCTGATAAGTATATAACGCAATGTGCGGATTATCTTTTTGCAAAGGAAAAATTAAGAGATGTTTGCGAGCAAAGCGGTATTGCATATTATCTGTTTGGCACGTTTCAGGACGTGATAATAAAAATGGAAGAATGTATTGTCTCAAATGATGGTTCAGATAAATCCGTATGTGGATTAGAATCAAAAGTATTCGATAAGTGTATAGCGTTAAGAACGGGTGTTTTGAAATAAGCATTATTGAAAGTGAGGAGGTTGTTTTGGATGTAAAAATCAAACGTGGCGAGGCTAAAGAAGGTATGTCTAGCGATGAGTTGTTATCAATAGAACGTGAGTGCTGTTCTTTCGGAGATACGGTGCATTATCTAGAGCCGCCAAAAATATTTGAAAGATGTGAGGGATCCTATCTCTACGATGAAGATGGGACTCCGTACTTGGATATTCAAATGTGGTATTCGGCAGCCAGTTTCGGGTACAAGAATAAACGTTTACAGGATGCTTTAATTGCTCAACTTGATACACTTCCGCAGCTTGCGTGTCAGTATCTGCATAAAGAAAAGATTCTTCTTGCATCAAAGCTGGTACAAAAATGTGCACATGCTTTTAATGCTAAAGGTCGCGTTCATTTTAATGTAGGAGGATCTCAAAGTGTTGATGATGCATTAAAACTTGTGCGCAATGAGACGGGAAAAAATCATGTTTTTGCTTTTATGGGGGGATACCATGGCCGTACGTTAGGTGCTTCCGCGATTACATCAAGTTATCGTTATAGGCGTCGCTACGGACACTTTGGTGACCGTGCAAGCTTTGTGCCGTATCCATATTGTTTTAGATGTTTCTATGGTAAAAAACGAGATGACTGTGACTTGTATTGTGTAAAGCAATTTGCAAAATTATTTGAGTCAGAATATTATACATTTTGGGATGGAAAAGCTAATGAAAGCGAATGCGCAGCTTTTTTTGTTGAAGCGGTACAGGGAACAGGCGGATACATTGTTCCTCCAAAAGAATATTTTGTAGAATTAAAAAAGGTGCTTGATCAAAGGAATATATTGCTTGTTGACGATGAAATACAAATGGCTTTTTACCGTACCGGTAAATTTTGGGCAATTGAAAACTTTGGGGTTACGCCGGATATTGTTGTTTTTGGTAAAGCTTTAACGAATGGACTTAATCCGCTTTCAGGGGTGTGGGCGAAAGAAGCTTTGATCAATCCGGAGACATTTCCTCCGGGATCAACACATTCAACATTTTCATCGAATACTCTCGGGACGGCGATCGCCCTTGAATCGGTAAAAATGATGGAAGATGAAAATTATGATCGTATTGTTCCTCAGAAAGGGGAGTATTTCCTCAAACAACTTCGCCAGCTACAAAAGAACTACCCAAAACATATTGGAAACGTTGATGGGTTAGGTTTGACACTCCGCGTGGAGATTTGTGCCGGTGACAGTTTTACCCCATCAAAAGAATTAACGGATAAGATATTTGAAGAGGGGTTAAAAGGGAAGTTATCCAGCGGAAATAAACAGTATGGACTCGTTTTAGATGTTGGTGGATACTATAAGAATGTTTTTACTATTGCGCCTGCATTTTCAATTACCTACGAAGAAATAGATCTTGCGGTAGCACTTTTTGAACAGTGTTTACATAACGTTGGAATACGAGATTAGAAAATATGATAAGAAAAATTAAAAAGCTAATGGTTTATGGCGTAGCGACAATGCTTTATATAATCTGTCTGGCATTGCCACTTTATGCTGATAAACCTACGGTTACAGCAAAATCAGCACTTATATATGATATTACCAGCGGAGAGGTTTTATATGAAAAGAACCCTTTTAAAAAACTCCCGTGTGCAAGTAACGTAAAAATTATTACGGCGATGGTTGTGGCTGACCGTTCCCATAATGTTGTCACAGCGAAAGTGTCAAAAAAAGCTTTAAGGGGACTTAACACACGCATATATCTTAATAAGGGTGTAGAGTATACGATAAACGATTTGCTGTATGCACTGCTATTGGAATCTTCTAATGATGCGGCAAACGTTCTTGGGGTAAGGATCGCTGGTTCAGTAAACAAGTTTACAAAACTTATGAATCAAAAAGCAGCTTTTATAGGTGCAAAAAAAACCAAGTTTGCGAACCCGAGTGGGCTCACAGATAAAAAAGTAAGCCAATATACTACAGTGCATGACTTGAATAAAATGATGATAAGATTTTTAAAGTATCCGCAATTATATAAAATCATGAAAAAGAAACATGCATATATAAAAGGGTCTGATGGAAAAAGAATAAAACTGAGGAATCATAATAAACTTCTAAAAAGGTTTCCCAATACGATCATCGGTAAAACAGGGTACACATCGCTTGCGAAACATTGTTTTGTTGGTTTTTCTACTGTTCCGGGTAAACGATATGTTTTTGTTATCTTAGGATCAAAAAAACCATGGACTGACATGACACGGTTATTGGCATATGCAAAATGCATCAAAAAGAAACCGAAAAAAAGCATAGGTGGATTGTAAAGTTAAATGCCGTAGATAGTGGTCATTTTTCATTTAAGCTGCAATCTCCTGAAGTTCTCTTTCAAACCCCTGTTGAGCAGATTGAAAATTTAGTATCTTGCGTGGGTAGTTATTAATCCAGTTTTCTATAGTTTGAATGGTTGATTGTGTCAGGTTTTCTATCTTTCTGCCCTTGGCAATGAATCGTCGAATAATTCTGTTGATGTTTTCATTGGTACCTCTTTCCCAAGAAGAATA
>JAVCCP010000050.1 GCA_030765405.1 Candidatus Ancaeobacter aquaticus
ACCTAGTGCCACACAATACTGCGACTGCTTGCCTCGTTTCATTCCGAAGGAATGAGCACGGGGACAAGGAGGGAGCAGCAGAATACTACATTGGAATAGCCTAGCCCTGCGAGAGCAGAGCGCTCCGTCCCGTAGGGGTGGAGAGATATGCCGAGCGGGCGGACGTGTTGTTAGACATTTCCGGTGGGACAGACAATATATTGGCAATTGAAACGGTAATTGGGGATTGTTATGAAAGCAGGACTATATATTAGGGTCTCAACAGATATGCAAGCTAGAGACGGTGAGTCTTTGGCTGAGCAGGAAGTTAGCACCCAGGGTTATTGTAATTTCAGAAATATACCTGTTGTTACTGTTTATCGTGAAGAAGGTAAGTCCGCAAAGAATACTAATAGGCCGCAATTCAAAAAGATGATCAGGGATTGCGAGCTTGGCAAGATTGATACCATTGTTGTTAAAAAGATCGACAGATTATCCCGTTCGTTAATGGACTTTGAAAAGACTATTAGTTTTTTTGAAGAACATAATATCAATTTAATATCTATCCATGAAAACTTTGACACATCTTCTGCTATGGGAAGAGCCGTTATCAGAATTATCGTTACCTTTGCACAATTGGAAAGAGAACAAACATCAGAAAGAACTATTGATGTATTAAAATATAGAGCGGAACAAGGCCTTTGGAATGGCGGATGCCCTTCTTTGGGATATGATAATGATGAAAAACTAGGTTTAGTTATAAACGTTGAAGAATCAAAGATTATTATTGCCATTTTTGATAAGTATATAGAACTTGCTTCTTATAAAAAGGTAGCTGAATATCTGAATAACTTAGGCTATCAAGGGAAACAATATACGAGTCGAAGGGGTAAAAAACAGGGTGGAAACAAATTTACAAATACCGCTATTGCCAGAGTTTTAAAAAATCAAATATATATAGGTAAAATAAAATATAGAGGGGAACTTTCTCCTGGCAAACACCAGTCAATTGTTTCAGAAGATGTGTTTAACCAAGTACAAGAGATTATCAAAAAAAATACTGTTATTAAATCCTGTTTTAAAAGGATAGGGGTACATAATTTTCTATTAGAGGGTCTAGTTAAGTGTGGAGAATGTGGGTCTATAATGAGCCCAAAATGGTCATTATCTCATAGTAAAAGATACTTCTATTATGAATGCACTACATTAGGACATGGCGGGAAAGGTGCTTGTAGTATGAAATCGGTAAGCGCTCCTGCTTTAGAGTTTCTTATCCTTCGCAGAATAAGAATGATCAAAAGAGACGATACGTTATTAAAGAAAATACTTGAGAGTAATACAAACTCCTTTCATAAGGAAATATCACAACTTGAGTCAGAAAAGATAATCCTCGGTATAAAGTTAATCGGATTAAATGACAGAGCCAAATCTATAGTTGATAAACTGCTTACTATAGATGAATTAAGTCGCTCAACACTTCTGTACGACGAAGTAAATAATCTAGATAAAGAAAAGGCTAATATAACTAAACAGATAGAAGATATAGACTTTAAGGTAACTCAATTAAAGAATAGATCACTTAACATTGATATAGCAAAACAATCTATACAATACTTTACCCAGATATATGGGAAACTAGACTCTATTAATAAGAAGATGCTAATGCGCCTATTAATAAAGGACATAACATATGGTGGGGATTACGTATCTATTAACTATTATGATAATATAGATGTGACTCAACTGGTATGTGGTAAAGGGTCTAAATTAGAGGGGAATTGTTGGCCTAGACCCCTAACTGGCTACCCGGCCAGGACTCGAACCTGGAAAAGCAGATCCAAAACCTGCTGTGTTACCATTACACCACCGGGTAGTATCCAAAATTTGGGAATATAGACCTTCTTGGGAAAATGTTCTGGGAATGCATCTGGATATCCACTCCCATTTATATATACTTGCCCAAACAAAACCATATCCGAAAATTCTGGCTGCATCTAGTAATGTGCATCATACTCAATAAGACTAGATACAGCCATTTAGATCATTTGCATATGTATAGTACTGCCATGAATCAACCCAATCATACCACACAATTCAACTATTCATCAAAATGTTCATCGGTATCGACAGTATCGACCGGTTGACTTATACTACCTGCTTCTTTTTCGTATGCTTCCAAAACTTTCTTCTGTATATAATCTCTCATCTCAGCATTAATCGGATGAGCAATATCTCGATGTTCTTCTCTTTGTTTATCATCAGCCGGGTTATTTTGCGGGATGTCAAGCTTTTCACCGCAATCACCGCAATATCTATTACGAATTGGATTTTTTCTTCGGCATTTTGGGCATAGTTCAGTCACCTTAATAGATGGCATTGCCACAAAAAGTCCTTTTTTACCATCAATAACTTTGAGATCCCTTACCACAAATGCATTATCAAACGTCACGGTCACAAACGCCCTTAATTTACTGTCTCGATCAGACTTATTCCTCAAATGCACTCTCACCTCGGTAATTTCCATATGAATCTCTCCTTCCCTCAGTTGTTTATTTTGTTGCCTTTTGCCTCATCAATGCACTACAAGCCAGCTTTGACAACAAAGATATTAAACGCATCCGTATATTTTTTCTCCAACGATTTCTTAATATGAAGCGCCTTGTCTCTGGTTTGTGCTATGCAATATACAGTAGGGCCACTACCGCTTAAAAGGGCCCCCTCAGCTCCTAAGAGCATACAATCACGTTTTATGCGTTTTAATAGCGGCGCTCGCTCATATGCAACCTTTTCCAAGCGATTATATAACGTCGCACCAATATCTTTTATGTTTTTAGACTCTAACGCATAGGATAGCATACTAATATCACGGATGTCCTTTGTCAAGCCCAAATTTAGTCCGTTATAGATGACTTGTGTTTTGCCAACCCCTTGATGAGACAGATCATAAATACGAAAAGAATTGTCTGCTTTTGGTGTGATTAAAACACACCAGAATTGTACCGATACCGGTAGTGGCACAATTTCAGTTCCTTTACCAATACAAACGGCAGTTTTTCTCTGCAAGAAGAAGGGCACATCACACCCGATTGTTTCAGCGATCCGAAAAAGCTGATATGCGTCGAGAGGTTTTTTGTAGAGTTTATTCAATCCCAAAAGCGTGCTTGCGGCATTACTGCTTCCCCCTCCAAGACCGGCCGCAATGGGAATCCTTTTTTCAATATATATATCAATACCGGGTTTCTTTACTCCTATTTTTTTATAAAATAATTTGGCGGCGCGGTATGCAAGGTTACTTTTCCCGGCTGGAACATGAGGAGAATCAGTTGTTAGAATTATTCGGCTTTCATGATTAATGCTCAGATGAATTGTATCTTTCAGATCAATAGGCGTAATGATCGTTTTAATATCATGGTACGAATCAGCACGCTTGCATAACACTTCCAGAAAAAGATTTATTTTGGCAGGTGAAAGGACAGATAGACTTTTCATGGTATCACACGTACATGCCTAATGGGCATGTATCATTAATTAATTTTTTCAAGTTTTTCTTTGACGCCGGTTATTTCGGGATTAAGCTTTATGGCTTTTTCCCATTCACTTTTAGCCTTATTGAGAAGTCCCTTTTTATAATACACATCTCCGAGATGATCTCGTACAGTAGCATCATTTTCTAAGTAAGTGATCGCACGTTCAAGCTCTTTTTGCGCAGCGTCAATATCACCTAATTTAAAATATACCCAACCAAGACTATCAATATACGCCCCATTTTCAGGTTCAAGGGCATTCGCTTTCTTGATATATTCCAATGCAGCTTCAAGCTTTATTCCACGATCTACGTACATGTATCCTAAATAATTATAGCAATCGGCCATATTCGGATTAATCTCAAGCGCTCTTTTAAAATATTTCTCGGCGTTACCAAGCTCCCCAAGTTTTTCATAACTAGCCCCAATACGAAAATTTATAGCGTCACTTTCACCACCGAGCGCAATTGCTTCCATAAAGCTCTCAACAGCTTCTCTATCCTTATTAGCTAAAGAATAGCTTAATCCGAGAAGATAATATGTTTCGGGAAGTTTGAAATTTCGGGTGAGAGCTTTCTGCAGTAATTGTACAGCATCCTCGCCTCTATTGTTTTTTAAAAGAATATACGTGAGTGAGAAATAGTTCTGAATGTTTTTAGGATCAAGCTCTATTAAGAGCTCGTGCAGCTTTATCGCATCTTCAATCATTCCTTCTTCTTCATAAAGCCGGGCAAGTCGATAATATATATTTACATCAAGCGGATTTATTTTAAGAATATTCTCGTATTCTTTAATTGCCCCTTTTAAATCTTTCTTTAATTCCAGGGTTATCGCCATACCCAGTCGCGCCTCAATCATTTCCGGTTGTTTTTTAATAACTTTTCTAAATATGGTTATTGCCTTATCGTACTCACCCTGGCGTGAATACAAAAGCGCTAGTTTGAACCACACAATAAAAAGATCCGGTTTTAGATCGAGAAATTCTTCATAATTTCCAATTGCTTCTTTCTCGCGTTTCTCCTGTATATAAATCTCTCCCAGAGATAGATACGGAGCGGATTTCGTTGGATCAATTTTTTTTGCTTCTTGATATTGCTCTATTGCTTCATCAGGTTTCCGTGTCAGGAAGTATGTCGCACCCAACAAAACATGCGTTATGTAATCTTTTTGATCTAACGCAACCGCTTTCTTTAAAAACGGAATTGCTTTATCAAACTGCCTCTTATTCAAGAGAAGTGTGCCGATACGAATATTAATCAGGAGTGAATCAGGGTCATAGGTAAGTGCTTTTTGATACCCATCAAGAGCTTTATCAAATTTATATTCTTTTTGAAACAGATTTCCGCGGCAAAAATAATTGAGTGCCGAAGAAAACTGCCCAACATCTCCATATGCGGTTATGGGCACTCCTTGATGTCGATCAGGATATATAATTTCCTGTTCATTCATCAACTCATCTGCACTCACTCCACGAACACATACAAAAAAAACAAGAATTATAGCCAACCGTATTATAGTCTTAGTCACCGATTATCCTTATCTTCCTTTAGGGAAGAGAAAAAATTCTATTTGCTTTATATTCTCTCTCAAAACATGCATACTCACACAATAAAACTATTTCTTCTTGTGACGGTCTCTTTTAAGTCTCTTTTTTCTTTTGTGTTTATTGATCTTTGTTTTACGCTTTTTTCTTCCGCACGGCATACATTCCTCCTTGGATTGCATCTCTTGACTTGTTAGTAAATTACTTTATTTAACGGATATTCTATAATACCTTCTGCACCATGTTTTTTCAGTTCAGGGATAATTTCCCGTACAACTGATTCATCAATAATTGTCTCAATCGCGTGCCACCCATCTTTACTCAATTGAGAAATCGTTGGATTCCTTAACGCGGGTAATTCCTTCAGTATCGTACTTAGAGCATTCTTACTCACATTCATTTTTAATCCAACTTTATTTTCTGCAGTAATAGCTCCCAAAAGTAAGAGTGAAAAATTTTCAAGTTTCTTTCTCTTCCAAGGATTTTTCCACGCAGCTTTATTTGCAATCAACTTTGTCGTTGATTCAGTGATAACATCTACAATACGCAAGTTGTTTGCTCTTAATGATGAGCCAGTCTCTGTAAGTTCAGCAATTGCGTCAACAAGACGTGGCGCCTTTACTTCAGTTGCACCCCATGAAAATTGTACTTCTGCTTTAACTTTATTTTTTTTAAGGTATTGTTTTGTAAGATTAACTGCTTCTGTTGCTATTCGTTTTCCCTCAAGGCCTTTTACACTTTTGATCTTCGAATCATTTGGTACCGCAATAACCCATTTTACCGGTTTCATACCCACTTTCGCATATGCGAGATCTGCAACTTCAACAACATCTGACCCATTTTCCATGATCCAATCACGTCCAGTAATACCGGCATCAAGAATCCCTTCTTCAACATAACGGCTCATTTCCTGTGCTCTGATTAAAAGACCTTCTAATTCAGGATCATTAATAGTCGGTATATACGACCGGCTACCGATATTCACGTTATAACCCGCTTTTTTCAGCATACCGAGCGTAGCTTCCTGCAGGCTTCCTTTTGGTAGTCCTAATTTTAATGTTTTATTCATCATCACTTTCCTTCTGTACTTTAATTATTCTGTTAAGATAATTTTTCTGTTTTCAATTCTCATGTTTCCTTTTACCACTAAATCAATCGCCTGCGGATATATCCTGTGTTCCTCGACCTGAATCCGTTTATGTAAATCCTCCGGAGTATCATCGCTATTAACCGGAACAACTGCCTGACAAATTATCGGACCGGTATCAACATCCTTTTCAACAAAATGAACAGTACATCCAGCGTATTTCACCCCGTAGGTAACAGCCTGTTCCCATGCCTTTAATCCTCTAAATGACGGTAAAAGTGAAGGATGAATATTCACTATCTTCCCCGGAAATGCTAACAGTAACGGGTCTTTAATGACGCGCATAAAACCGGCTAGAACAATAAGCTCTACACCATTTTCACGCAAAACATTTACATATTCTTTCTCAATGTCCGGTTCAAGCCATGTTTTATGCTTGCCAGGACACATATAGAAAGACTTAATACCGCGCTCTTTAGCTTTTTTCAGTATAAGACTATTCTCAACATCACTTATAACAACCGTGATATCAACATCTAAGAGACTACTTTCGGCAGCCTCATAAATAGCATCAAAATTTGATCCTTTACCAGAACCAAGAACACCTATTTTCATAACTTTCCCGCTATCAGTTTCATGTAGATTATAGCTATAAAACACTTTCCGTCAATTAAAATATCACTATCCAGACATAAGACTAGTGATCAGAGGAAAAGAAATATCAAATTATTATTAAATTACTTAAAATTTAATTGACACTGCATACGCATTCACATAGAATTCGTTAAAGAGCGTATAGTAAAAGAAAGGAGCTCCATATGAGCAGTTTATTAAGAAAATTTACCACCGACATCGGCGACAACAAAGGACGAAATGGGGAAGACACTTATTCTCCGCCAAGAAGAGATTTTTCACCGTCACAGAGTTCTGGGCGAGTTGAGAATAAAACAAATCTATGTAGTGATGTTGAATTCAAAGGAACACTTATATTTAAAGACTTTTTAAGGCTTGATGGAAAATTTGAAGGCGAAATAAGCTCACCGGGAACACTTATAATCGGCTCTAATGGCACTATTAAAGCTGATATCAATGTTGGAAACGTTATTGCTGAAGGAAAAGTCTACGGAAACATTACCGCACAAGATAAAATTGAACTTCGTGGAAATGCGCAACTATTCGGTGACATTAAAGCTTCTCGAATCGTCATTACTGAAGGAGTTGTTTTTGTAGGAAAATGTGATGTTAATCCGAACAATAGCGTTGAAGATTCTGCGCCTGAAGAGCATGTTTCTGAAGAACCGCTCGTAAGCAGCAATCAGTCAACAAGCGATCTTTTAAATACGTAAACATAAAATAATATGTTGTTTATACTATAATCGTCTGCTTGCGGTATATTTATACTACGAGTAGTCCAAAACAATATTAGTGATAAAATGTGGCAAGAAAAAACAGTTAACTATAAACATTTTAAGCCAAAACAGTCAACAAATCCTCTTACATCAAATACAAAGCCTGTCGGCAAACAAAAAGAAATAACTTGTCCTCACTGCGGCCTTGAACAAAATGTTACAGAAAGCGCGCTTTCTGTATTTTGCAAGAGCTGTAACAAAAGAATCACTCTAAGCAATCTGACAGGCAACAATAATGATGGTAGCACAAACGTCAAAATGAGTCTTAAGTCTGTTAACTGCTCGAAATGCGACACCAGTCAACAAGTCCCCCATAATGCTCTTTCAAGTTTTTGCAAAAAATGCGGCAATAGAATAAATCTGCAAAATTATGAAATCAAAAGCAAGTTTAACGGAGAACTTAATACCTGCGGAACACTTTTTATTAAAATCGGTGGTGATGTAAAATCAGATATAAACGTAGGAAATGCGGTAATTGAAGGAACTCTGACCGGCAAACTTATTGCTAAAGGTAAAGTCGAACTAAAATCAACGGCAAAGGTATACGGAAAAATAATATCACCACAGCTTATCATGCATGATGGGGCACTATTCGTCGGGACAACACAAGTGCCGCCTGATTTCAAGATACCACCTTTTGAAATATCTCTCTAGAAACGTGTGTTAACTATCGAGAAGTACCTGTATTTTCTCTTGCAGTTCGGGAATCTCTGTCATTGATAAATTAGGATAGGGTATTGAGAACGATTCACCGGTTTTTGTGTGCTCGTACACAAAAACATCGCGTCCGTCTGTGTCATCCTTTATTGTCGACTGTTGCTTAAGTATTCTTTTGCGTTCAAGCATAATAACTAACAGGTAACAAAGCTTTTTGTTCTCATCTGTCATTTCCTTAGCTATATATGTTCTGAGCAAATGTTCAACTTTATCTCTCTTTATAGGATCTTCTTTCGGTGGAACAATAATGAGTTTATATCTGCTTTTCCAATAAGCACTTTCATCTTTTTTTATTTCAGCATCAACGGAACCAAAACATATTTCGCAATAATCTTTCCTCTCTAGCTCATTTCCTTTTAGCACTAAAAAAGAATGATATAATTCCCTATCCTTAAATTCACTATTACAGTTATTACAGTGTTTGCTTAGTTGCTGAATATTCCATTCCATAGCCATGTATATTACACCCTCTTGCAAGATACATCAAAAATATAACCGTCACTCAATGCATCACTACCGTTATGTATTATTCTTTTTTATCTTTTTTACCTTTTTTATCGTCTTCTTCTTTTTTATCATTCTCAGGAACTTTTTCTTCTACTTTCTTTTCATCTTTTGTTTCATCAACATAATTTAATTGCAAGTTAGTTAATATTGAAAGTAACATTTTTGATTCTTCTTCATTTAAATTGCCCTTGGTTTTTTCTTTTATCATAGCTATCATATCTATAGTAGCCTTTGCGCCCTTTAAGTCTTTCTCTACTTTTCCGGTCATAATATTGGCTATTTTACCCAATTGCTGCATTGCAGAACCGGCTAACGCTGAAACAAGTTCAACAAAATATACATTTGTTTTTTCTTCACTCATACACACCCCTTTTCTCGTATGCACATGTTATTTCGGCTCTACCACTACAATAACGTAATCATCATTAACGAAATATTCCTGTGCACTAGTTTTAATATTCTTTTCATTCACGTCTTGTATCTTATCATAATACGTCAGATAGTTGTCGTATCCCAGACCATAAATCTCGTCTAAAGCCGATAACAATGCAAGCTGAGAATTAGATTGCAATTGAATTTTACGGGAACCAATCAATCCATTCTTTATTCGTGTCAGCTCTTTATTCGTTACACCGTCTTTTTTTAAGAGATCAATTTCTTTTTGCATTAAAGAAATAACCTTATCAACCTTTTCCGGTATTGTCCCTACATAAAAGACAAATGCACCCGGATCAATACCTAAAATAAGGAAAGAGCCCACTGCATAGGCAAGCCCTTCCTCTTCACGAACAGCAGAAAACAACCTTGAGCCTTGTCCCGAAAATGCCGCGTCAAGAACTTCTAATGGATATTTATCCTGATTATAAATATCGGGACCACGGAAACCCAAAAGCACAATTGCCTGTTTACCTTCTTTTATTTTCTTTTCCTTAATAATTTTCCTTGGAAACTCTAACTTTGTGTTTTTGAAATGAAGATTCGTTTTCTTAAGCTCTCCAAAATGTTTGCGTACAGTATTTTCAATCTCCTGGGCATTCACATCTCCAAACACCGAAAGAACCATGTTATCCGGAACAATATATTTTTCGTGAAACTTCTTTAACGCCTTGCGATCAATCATATCGACACTTTCCTTTGAGCCTATGGAAAGATATTGATAGGGATGCCCCTTAAACATGGTCTCTCTGAAAAGCTTTGAAGCCGCCTGAAATGGCTGGTCTTCTATAGCCTTTATATTTAAGAGTATCATTTCCTTTTCTCTCTCAATATCTTTCTGAGCAAAAAGAGGACTTACTAATACGTCCTTCAAAATATCAAAAGCTATATCTTTATTGTCTGATAAGATATCAATTGCAACTCCAAAACTATTACTCCCGGAATAACTTGATATACCCCCACCGGCAGATTCAATCGTTTCCGCAACCTCTTGGGCTGTACGATTCTTCGTACCCTTAAGCAACAACTGCGCGCACATATTGGAAATACCGTTATTATCGTCGTTTTCAACCAGTACTCCGCCCCGCATAATCGCCTTTATACTCACCGTTGGTAATGTACGGTCTTCTTTAATAAGCAGTATAAGCCCATTAGGCAATGTATATTTTTTTATCGCCGATACCTTTTTTGTTTTAACTGTTTTTTCTTTTGTTTCCTGTTTGAATTTTTGCGGAACAAGCGAGACAATACTACGGTTATCTTCAAGAAAATATTTTTGTGCAACACGCTTTATGTCTTCTTTGGTAACTTTCTGTATCTTCTGAACATAATCCTTAGAATAATGACAGTTTCCCGTGGCCACTTCGTTATAACCGATATCTGAAGCCTGCCCAGAAACAGTTTCCATTGAGAAAAAGTACTCGCTAATTATGAGTTTTTTAACTTTTTCGAGCTCGTTCTTGCTGACATATTCATTTTTTATGGCATCAATCTGCTTTTGGATCTCATCGCCAACACGGACAATGTTTTTCGGATCGAATGTTGCCGTTACCGCAAAGACTCCGGGATAAATCGGAGTAAACGACCAGGAACTAATGGAACTCACAAGCGACAACTTTTCGCGTAATGTGCGGTACAAACGAGAGCTTCTTCCTTGTCCGAGAATCATTGAAAGTACATCAAGCGCATATTTGTCATTGTGCTTAAGATCAGTCGTATGATACCCGGAAAAATAGTATACTTTATTGATATCAGCAGTTTCAACGAGCGTCCTGTCTCCAAGTTGCTGCGGTTCTCGCGGAACGAACACAGGCTTATCTATGCCTCGCGGAAATTCTTTAAACAGTTCCTGTAAATACTTTTTGGTCTCTTTTTGAGCAAAATCTCCTGCGGCAACAAACACAATATTATTGGGAACATAGCGCGTTTTATAATAATTAATGAGATCTTCCCTTGTAAGGGTCTTAAAAACACTTTCGTAGCCAATAATAGGATCTTTATACGGATGAACCGTGAACATTGTATTAAAAAGCATTTTAAAAATTCTTCTTTGAGGATCGTCGTCATTCATATTTATCTCTTTAAGAATTACCGAACGCTCCTTTTCAACTTCGCGGGCGTCAAATTGCGAATGCATCAGCACGTCACTCAATATTTCACATGCATTGTGAAAATATCTACTATCGATGCTTACCGTGTAGACCGTATAATCAAACGAGGTGTGCGCATTGATTTCACCGCCATAAAACTGTATTTCCTTTGCAATATCACCAACTTTTCTTTTCTTTGTTCCTTTAAAAAGCATATGTTCAAGGAAATGAGATATACCGCCTCCTGCATATTTATCTTCTGTTACACTGCCAGTCTTTATCCATACCTCTATAGCTGAGACAGGGTTCTTGTGATCTTCCTTAAGAAGAAGCGTCATCCCGTTGTCTAATACATATCGGTTTGCTTTCTTACCTTCGCATATTTTTTCCATAACAGTCCCATCTTTACCGATTCCCTGTTTACCTACCATTATAACAATACATAACACCATTAATT
Source organism: Candidatus Ancaeobacter aquaticus (assembly GCA_030765405.1). NCBI lineage: Bacteria > Pseudomonadati > Candidatus Auribacterota > Candidatus Ancaeobacteria > Candidatus Ancaeobacterales > Candidatus Ancaeobacteraceae > Candidatus Ancaeobacter > Candidatus Ancaeobacter aquaticus. The sequence continues at coordinate 11,749 of JAVCCP010000050.1, forward strand.
GAAGTATAATCTTTTTCATGCGATCTCATCTCTTATTTTTTTTGCATATACATCTATTTCATCCGCTTGATATATCTCATGGTCCCATCCTATCCGTAAACCATCTCGCTCACTGCGCGGTATAATGTGAAAATGAAGATGGTTAACAATCTGCCCTGATACACTCCCGTTATATTGCAATATATTCAGTCCTTCAGCATGTACTCCCTTAAAAACAGCTCGAGCGCATGTTTGAACACATTGCATAAGGAGAGAAAGGTCTTCTTTGGAAATATCGAGTATAGTCTCGCAGTGTTTCTTTGGAATAACCAACACGTGCCCCTTTTTTGCCGGCATAATATCCATAAAAGCTACCACGTGAGCATCTTCATAGATTTTTACTGAGGGCACTTCACCATTTACAATTTTACAAAATATACAGTCCATACACCACCTCGCTTCTTATACAATACTACCATAATTGCCCTAAAAAACAAACCGAGCATTTATACAAACGCTCGGTTTTATTATATCGAAGACACCATATATATTATATATTCTTATTTTTTTGCTGCAGGCGCCTCTTTCTTATCATCCTTACCTTTAGTTGTTTTTGTTTCATCCTGCTTTTTCTTAAAATCTTTTATCTTATCTTTTATTGTTTTTGTTTCTTCCTTCACATCTTTGGTGATTTTCTCAACCAATTCAAGCACAGCCTGAGGAGAACCGTCACCTACTCGATAGCCAGCTCTCAGAACACGTGTGTACCCACCGTTGCGTTTCTCGTTCCGTTCTCTGATTTCAGAGAATAGCTTCTTTACTGTTTTATCGCACCGAATAAAACTTTTTGCATCTCTCCTGCTTGCCAGCGTATTCTTCTTTGCAAGTGTAATCATTTTTTCCGCTGCACGCCCAGCTTCACGGGCACGCCTAACTGTTGTACGTATCTTACCTGTTTCGAACAATGATCTGATCATGTTCGATATCATTGCTTTTCTATGTGAAGATGTCATATTAAGCTTCACAGTAGCTTTACGATGTCTCATGCTTGTCCCTCACTTATTCTTCAGTTTTATTTGTTTCTTTTTCAGGAATCGCCATCCCAAGGGTAATACCCATGGTTGACAAAATCGCTTTTATCTCATTAAGCGATTTTTTACCAAAATTTCGGTATTTGAGCATTTCGTTTTCATTTCTGCATGCAAGATCACGTATTGTTTTCATCCCGGCATTATTAATGCAGTTTGCTGACCTTACTGACAACTCTATCTCGCTAATAGGAGTGTTGAGTAATCTCTCTAGCTCAGCTTCAGGACTGTGATCTTCTTCAACTGCCTTTTCAAACTCAACGTAGTTTTCATTGTAATCAACAAATACATCGAGATGTTTTCTTAGAATCGCTGATGATTGTTTCAAAGCTTCTTCAGGAGTAATTCTTCCATCAGTGGTAATTTCAACGATAAGCTTATCATAATCAGTCATTTGTCCAACACGGGTATTCTCCACAAAATATTTTACGTTCCGTACCGGAGTAAATATTGAATCAATGGGAATAACGCCAATAGTTTGAGTATCTTTTTTATTTTGTTCTGCCGGCACATATCCTCTGCCAATATTTACTTCTAGCTCCATTTTGAAATGGACTTTCTTGTCGCACGTGCAAATAAATTGATCTGGATTAACAATTTCCACTTCACTATCAGCTTTAATATCAGCTGCGGTTATTTTGCCCTCTTTGTTAACATCAATAAGCAATGTTTTTGATTTATTGCCATGAAGCTTAATCAGAACATGCTTAAGATTAAGTATTATTTCTATTACATCCTCGACAATTCCCGGCAGTGAGGCATATTCGTGCATGCATCCATCTATCTTTATTGATGTTATTGCCGCTCCTTCTAAGCTGGATAGTAAAACTCTTCGTAATGAATTACCAATTGTGTATCCGTAACCACCTTCAAAAGGTTCAGCAACAAAACGACCAAATGTTTCTGTTACAGTATCGTCATCTCTCATTAACCGCTTTGGCATTTCAAAGCGTCTCAGTTTAACTGACATATCCTTCCCTCCCTAGTAACTCCGCCATGCGGAATAATTGCACTATTATACTTTTGAATACAACTCGATAACGAGCTGTTCATTAATAGGTATTTTAATATCTTCTCTTTTTGGAATACTGAGCACTTCGCCGCTAAAAGCATCTTTGTTTACTTTAAGCCATTGTGGTAATTCACGTGAAGCTGATGCCGCCATATTTTCTTGTATACGCTTTTTAGTTTTTTCAGAATCCTTCACTTCGATCACATCGCCAACCTTAATGATTGCGGAAGGAATACTGATTCTCTTTTTATTTACCAGTATGTGGCCGTGTCGTATCAGCTGACGGGCTTGTTGACGCGCAGAAGCAAACCCCATGCTAAAAACAACACTATCCAATCGAGTTTCTAAAAGCTCAAGCAATTTTTCACCGGTAACACCTTTTAAGCGCTGGGCTTTATCAAAATATAATTTAAACTGCTTTTCAAGCACACCATACATTCTTTTCAGTTTTTGTTTTTCTCTTAACTGTACTCCGTATGATGATAGTTTGGAACGCTGTTGACCGTGCTGTCCTGGAGCATAATTTCTTAACTCCACTCCACATTTTGCGGTATGACATCTTGTTCCTTTGAGGAAAAGTTTCATTCCCTCTCGTCTACATAATTTGCATTTTGGGCCAGTATATCTTGCCATGCCTCTTATTAACTCCTTTCCTGACTACTTTTTTTCATTTTCTTCTTAAACCATTTTATGAAAATGATGTAACATACGTCGTTATACTCTTCTACGTTTCGGAGGCCTGCAGCCATTATGCGGTATAGGAGTAGTATCTTTAATTAGCGTTATGCCTAACCCTATTCCTTGCAGTGCCCTAATAGCAGACTCACGACCTGCTCCAGGTCCACTGACGCATATTTCAACACTTTTCATGCCACAATCAACCGCTTGTTTCCCTGCGTCCGAAGCGACAACTGTTGCGGCATATGCTGTCGACTTTCTCGCACCGCTAAAACCAGATCTTCCCGCACTTGACCATGAAACTACGTTACCCTTCATATCGGTTATGGAAACGATCGTGTTGTTGAACGAAGCTTGTATATGGGCAATACCCGCCGGTACATTTTTCGTTACTTTTCTTCTCGTTCTTATTCCTTTTTTTATGCTTTTTTTTGCCACGGTACCCCCCTACAGCTCTTTTTTATTATATTCAATCTATTTTGTCACTTTCTTGCGCATACCACCAACAACCTGTCGAGGCCCTTTACGCGTTCTCGCATTGGTGTGTGATCTCTGTCCACGACACGGAAGATTCTTCCTATGACGTGATCCCCGATAACTACCAATCGAAATAAGTCTTTTTATGTTTTGGGCAATATCTCTTCTGACATCACCTTCAACAGCACAAATCTGAGGTATTATATCAGCTAATTTATGGACTTCTTCGTCAGTTAATTCTTTTGCTCTTCTCTGACCATCTATTTGGGCAGTTGTCAGAATCCGCTTTGCAAGCGTTCTTCCAATCCCATAAATATAGGTTAATGAAATATCAATTCTTTTTTCTTTTGGTATATCAACCCCTAATATTCGCGGCACTATAACCTCCCTTAATCTCCATTTGTGGTGTTCTTATAATGGTTTTTACGTATCGCTCAAACCACTTATTTGTACAAATTATCCCTGTCTTTGTTTGTGTCTAGGGTTCGTACAATTAACTCTTACCACACCTTTTCTTTTAATTATTTTACACCGTTCACAAACTTTTTTTACTGAAGCGCTTACTTTCATTTTGTTATCCTATTTCTCTCTGTATACAATTCTTCCCTTTGTTAGATCGTATGGAGACATTTCTACAAGTACTTTGTCTCCCGGAAGAATTCTTATATAATGCATTCTCATTTTACCTGAGATATGTGCAAGAATCTTATGCCCATTCTCCAGCTCAACACGAAACATCGCATTGGGCAGCAGTTCTAATACTACACCTTCTACTTTTATTGGTTCTTCTTTAGACATGTTAATATTTCCGGTCCATTTTCTGTTATTGCTATTGTATCCTCGTAATGTGCTGACGGCAACCCATCCTGAGTAACAACTGTCCATCCGTCATTCAACACCACTACGTCACTTGTTCCCATATTAACCATTGGCTCTATTGCTATCACCATTCCTGCTTTTAACTTCGGTCCTGTATGTGGAACACCATAATTAGGCACCTGCGGTTCTTCATGCATACTCGTTCCTATCCCATGCCCTACAAACGATTTTACTACTGAATACCCCTTATCGTTCGCATATTTTTCGATCACATGAGAAATATCGTGCAGTCGATTTCCCGGCACCGCTTGCTTTATACATTCCCTTAATGCTATTCGAGCAGTGTTTATCAGATCCATCTTCTTTTTAGATATTGTTCCTACGGGATAACTGCGTGCCATATCTCCGTAATAACCATCTTTAAAGACTCCGACATCTATACTGACAATATCACCTTCATTGATAATTTTCTCGCCGGGTATTCCATGAACTACTTCCTCGTTAATGGATACACAAATACTCCCAGGATACCCTCTATACCCTTTGAACGATGGCGTAACATCTTTTTGCGCCATAACAGCTAATGCTTCTTTCTCAAGCATTGTTGTTGTCATCCCCGGAGATATCTTCTTTTCAAGGCAATCAAGTATTCCAGCGGTTATTTCTCCACACCGCCGTAATTTATCGATTTCCTTTTTAGACCTGAGTATTATCATTTATTATAATCAAAGAACGTTCTATTTGTGTCTCTTAATAATTTATTATTTTCCCGAACTGCTCATTAATGCCGTAATCTCACCGTAGGCTGCATCTCTTTCAAGGTTCCCATTAACATCTTTTAAAAGACCCTTTGAGTCATAGTATTCTATTAACTCTGCTGTTTGTGAGTCATAAACATTCAGTCGGTTTAAAATCGTCTCTTCGTTATCATCAGAGCGTTGATACAACTCGCCGCCACATTTATCACAAACGCCCTCTTCTTTAGATGGCATAGTAAAAATATTATATGTTGCGCCGCATTCTCTGCAAATTCTTCTTCCGCTCAATCTCCGAATTATTGTTGCACTCGATGTTTTTAGATTAATCACCATATCAAGCGATGCATTAAGCCCGACAAGTGTCTCATCAAGCTTTTGAGCTTGTAATAAATTTCTTGGAAATCCATCAAACAAAAATCCTTTTTGACAGTCATCCTGAGATAATCTCTCAGAAATAATTGAAAGAATAACCTCATCAGGAACTAACTCGCCCTTATCCATAAAGCTCTTCGCTTTAAGACCGATTTCCGTACCATTCTTAAGCGCTTGCCGTAATATATCACCCGTAGAAATATGCGGTATATCAAGGTCTCTTGACAATACACCAGCATGCGTACCTTTTCCAGCTCCCGGAGGTCCTAACAGTATAATACGCATAATTAATATCTACCCCTCATTTTCCCTTTTTTCATAAATCCATCGTAATGACGGGTAAGAAGATGGCTTTCTATCTGTCTCATCGTATCAAGCAACACACCAACTATAATGAGAAGTCCTGTACCGCCAAAAAAACTTGCTACAAGATACGGTATTTTTAACCACCCACTAATTATGCTAGGCAATATCGCAATAACTGCGAGAAATAGTGCTCCGGAAAGTGTAATTCTTGTCATAATGCTGTCAAACATATCTGCCGTTGCTTTGCCTGGCCGTACACCAGGAACAAAAGCACCATTCTTTTTCATATCATCAGCCCACTGTATAGGATTGAACTGTGTGGCTGTCCAGAAATAGCAAAAGAAAATGATCAGAAGAACATAACACATTGAATATAAAAAAGAACCGGGTGAAAGCCACATACTAAATGTTCTGAGTATCGGCGTATTAATAAAACTTCCTATTGTTGCAGGAAAAAGCAATATTGAAGATGCAAATATGATCGGTATAACACCACCATAATTTACCTTAAGCGGTATATATGTACTCTGACCGCCGTATACTTTTCGTCCAACAACACGTTTTGCATACTGAACAGGAACTTTTCGCTGCCCCTGTGTAAGAAGTATTACCGCAAAAACGACACCTAAAAACATGGCTACCATTAACACTAAAAGAAGCGGATTTCTTCCTCCGCCTTCAACACCTGGTTTCATTAAGTTGTATGTCATTCCTACCGCGCTCGGCAAACGTGAAATAATACCTACGGTAATAAGGATTGATATTCCGTTGCCTATACCCCGTTCTGTTATTTGCTCGCCAATCCACATGAGAAACACTGTTCCCGAAGTAAGTGTGAGCATGGTTAAAATCCTGAACGCCCATCCTGGATCGGGAACAATTATCCTACCATTGAAGGCAGCCGGGTTTTCCAACCAAAGCGCAATAAAAAATGCCTGAAATAACGCCAATACCACCGTACCGTAACGCGTGTACTGTGTAAGCTTTCTTCTTCCCGATTCACCTTCTCTAACCATTCTTTCAAGAAAAGGAATAACGGCAGTCAAAAGCTGTAATACAATCGATGCACTAATATACGGCATGATACCAAGCGCAAAAATAGTACAATTGTTTAATGCACCACCACTAAACAAATTCATCATGCCAAAGAGCGTTGCACCGCTTCTGCTGGCCATATCTTCAAAAAACTGGTTTAGTTGAAATCCATCAACTCCAGCAGTCGGAATATATGCACCAATTCTTACGACGATCAATAACCCCGCAGTAAAAAGCACTTTCTTCCGTAAATCCGGTATTTTAAATATATTTCTAAACGCTGCTAACATAATTGTTTCCGTATACTCTATGAGTAACGCTTACACACAAGATGTATACCCGTAATAACGAGCATACCGTCTTCTTATGCGGAAGCTTTTTCTGTTTTTGAATGGACATCAACGCATTTTCCGCCGCATTCTTCAATTTTTTTCTTAGCCACTGCGCTAAAACAATCAGCTATAACGGTAACCTTTTTCTTAACGTCACCATTACCAAGCACTTTAACACCGTGCTTAACATTTTTAATCATTTTCTTCTCTTTTAATACTTCAACAGACACCGTATCTCCGTCACTAAATGAATTTAAATCGGCTACATTAATTATTGTATAGTATTTCTTGAACGGATTACGGAATCCTCTTTTAGGAAGCCGTCTGTGAAGAGGCATCTGTCCGCCTTCAAACCCTGGTCGTGAACTAGCACCTGAACGTGATTTCTGTCCCTTATGCCCTCTTGTTGAAGTCTTCCCATGACCTGATCCAGGACCTCTACCAATCTTTTTCTTGGCTTTTCTGGCACCACGTGTATTTTTTAAATTCCACAACTCAATCATTATTCACCCTTCTATTTCCTGTTATTCTTTTTCAATCACTAATCCGCGTTCTTCTTCAACGATTTCTTTTGTGGTAAGACTTTCCAGGCCCTGCATAGTCGCTTTTACCACATTCATTGCATTATTTGAACGTAATGATTTTGTAAGCACGTCTCTAATACCCGCTGCTTCCAATACCGCTCTTACTCCACCGCCCGCAATAACACCTGTTCCCGGGGCTGCAGGCTTCAAGAGCACACGACTTGCCGCATATTTTCCGGTTATTTCATGAGGAATGGTCTGACCTTTCATGCTTACGCCAATGAATGATTTCTTTGCAGAGTCAATCGCTTTACGTATTGCAGATGAAACATCATTCGCTTTACCAAAACCGTACCCAACATGAGCAGCACCGTCGCCAACAACAACAAGAGCGCTAAAGCTAAAGCGTCTACCACCTTTAACCACCTTCGCGCATCTGTTTATTTTTACGACTTTTTCAATCAGATCGCTCTTTTCTACTTTGTTCTCACGGTAACCTGCCAACTTATTCCTCCTCTTTTTACTTCCTCTTAACTTATTCTATTTGTAATAGAATGTATTGTTGTCCTAAAACTTCAATCCCGCTTCACGCGCCGCATCTGCAAGCGCTTTTATTCGTCCGTGATACCTATATCCTGCTTTATCAAACACCACGGTTACCACTTTCTTTTCTTGTGCGGCAAGCGCAACTTTTTTTCCTAATTCTTTTGCACAATTAATATTAGATTTTGATTTTTTATCTTTACCAAAAGAAGCATCTACCGTAGATATCGCAGCAATGGTTACTCCTTTTTCATCATCAATAATTTGCGCATACATATTCTTCAAACCGCGGTGCACGCACAACCTTGGTCTTTCAGCTGTACCGCTCACTTTTTGTCTGGTTCTCAAATGCCTTCTTTTTCTTAATTCTCCACGTGTTTTTTTCATATTTTTATTCCTTTATCCGACTGTCTTACCGGCTTTACGCCGTACATGTTCATCTGAATAGCGAATACCTTTACCTTTATATGGTTCTGGCGGTAAAAATCTTCTAATCTCACTTGCAACTTCACCGACAAGCTCTTTATCAATGCCGTATACATCTAGCTTAACATTCTTTTCAACGTCAATTTTAACGCCTTCGGGGATGGTATATTTTACCGGATGCGAAAATCCAAGACTTAATTCAAGTATGTTCTTGTCAACCTTTGCTCTATATCCTACTCCGACAATCTCAAGCGTTTTCTTAAATCCTTGCGTAACGCCAAACACCATATTATAGATAAGGCTTCGCGTTAATCCGTGGAGCGCTTTATCTGTTGGAATATCGCTCGCGCGGGAAACTTCAATCTTGCTGTCTTCTAGTTTTACAGAAACATTATTATGAAATGTACGCTCTAGTTTTCCTTTTGGGCCACTTATCTTAACTACGTGGCCTTCTACCTTTACCTCAACACCCTGAGGAACATCAACTGGAATTTTACCTATTCTAGACATTATTTAACCTCACAAATTACTTCGCCGCCAACATTTTGTTTTTGTGCTTCAGTACCCGTTAATATGCCCTTGGAAGTCGTCAGTATGACAGTACCAAGCCCCCCAAGCACCTTAGTTATCTCTTCTTTTTTTGTGTATAATCTTAGTCCTGGCTTACTCGCTCTCTTTATATTTTTAATAACAGGTTTCCCTTCACGAGTATATTTCAATTCAACACATATAAAACTTTTGATTCCATCTTCAGTCTTATAATAGTTTTCAATATATCCTGCTTCTTTAAGTTTCTTTATTACTTCAAGTTTAATATTGGAATACGGCACATCAACTTTATCATACCGTACTTGAAGCGCATTTTTGATTCTAACTATCATATCAGCAATCGGGTCAGTCATTGTCATCGTTATATCCCCCTCTATATTACCAACTCGCTTTAATTACGCCAGGCAGCATACCCTGAGACGCGAGCTGACGTAAACATATCCTGCACATTTTAAATCTTCTTATAAATGCACGTGGCCGTCCGCAGCGCAAACATCTATTATACTTCTGTACTTTATACTTTGGTGTACGCGAACTCTTAACTATAAGACATCTTTTCGCCATAATTACTCCTTACCCTTAAAAGGCATTCCAAGCAATTCTAAAAGCTCACTTGCCTCTTCATCTGTTTTTCCTGTTGTTACAAACGTAATATCCATCCCTTGAGTTCTCTTAACTTTATCAAAATCAATTTCAGGAAATATCATTTGATCCGGCAGCCCCATCGTATAGTTACCACTTCCATCAAATGATTTCCTTGTTAACCCTCTAAAGTCCCTAATGCGAGGAATCGCAATACTCACCAATCTATCAAAAAATTCATACATTCTTTTATTGCGCAACGTTACTCTGCAGCCGATAATGTTGCCTTTGCGCAATCTAAAATTCGATATGCTTTTCTTTGATTTTTGCATTTGTGGTTTCTGGCCGGTAATAATCGATAGATCTCTTGCCGCTTCCTCTATAGCTTGCGGCTCGCTAGCAGCCTTTCCCACACCCATGTTAATAACTATCTTATCAAGTCTCGGAACTTGATAGACGGTTTTGTACTCAAACTTTTCCTTCATTTTTAATGCTATTTCTTCTTTATATTTTTTATGCAAACGTGCCATGGCTTTAACATCCTTACTTAAATTGTTTCTTCACACTTTTTACAGAATCGTTCTTTTCCTTCACTTCCTAAAGCGCGAATAGATACCCTCACGCCGGTTTTACATTTCCCGCAGTAAAACATTACATTAGAAAGAGGAAGAGGCCGCTCAACGTTAATAATTCCCCCTTGAGGATTATTTCTGTTTGGACGCGATGTCTTTTTTACAAAATTAATTCCCTCAACGAGCACTTTACCTGTTTTATAAAAGACATGGAGAACTCTTCCGGTCTTCCCATTGTCTTTACCTTTAATGGCAACTACTGTATCGTCTTTCTTTATCTTTGTTTTTATCATGATCACTACCTTTACTCTTTACCCTACCTTGTTTCATTCATTAAATAACTTCAGGTGCCAATGATATTATTTTCATAAAATTTCTTTCACGAAGCTCACGTGCTACGGGACCAAAAATACGAGTTCCTTTTGGATTAAGTTGATCGTCAATTATCACAATTGCATTTTTGTCAAACCGCAAACTAGAGCCATCATTTCTCTTGATAGCATTTTTTGTTCGAACAATAACGCCTTTGGCTATTTCACCCTTTTTTATAATAGAATCCGGATCAGCTTCTTTTATAGATACAACAATAACATCACCGATGGAAGCGTATCGTCTTCGTGTTCCGCCTAATACTTTTATACACATTACCTTTTTAGCTCCCGTATTATCGGCTACGTTGAGTCTCGATTGCATTTGTATCATAGTACTTCACCTTTCCTAATTTTCTGCATCACAATTTCTAAGCACTTGCCTTTTTCACAACTTCAACTAATTTCCATCTTTTTAATTTACTTAAAGGACGGCTCTCGACTATTCTTACCGTATCACCTTTTTTAGAAACATTGCCTTCATCGTGCGCATGGTATTTCCTGCTGCTTCTAATCACTTTTTTATACAATGGATGGCGATATGTTCTTTCAGATTTCACCACTACCGTTTTATCCATGTTGTCTGAAACAACTATTCCCAGTTTTTCTTTTACGTTACTCTTACTACTCTTGTCTTGGACCATTTCTTGTTTCCTTATTCTTTATTCTTGCCAGATTTTTTCTCATTTGCCACAGTCAAAATACGCGCAATATCATGCCTGAGTAATCTTATTTGACTTGGTTGTTCCATTTGACCTGTTTTACTTTGCAATCTTTTCTGCAATAAAGAGCTTCTTAATTCTCTTACCTTTACATCTATTTCTTTTTCAGAAAGCTCCCTCAGCTCTTTTGCTTTCATGTGACTCCCCTTATGTGATTATGTCAAATCGTGTTGTTGTTAACGCAAATGCTTACGGCTATTACATTCCTTGCCGTATTACTAATTTTGCTTTTAGACTCAATTTAAATGCACCGAGGCGCAATGACTCTTTTGCAATGACTTCCGGAACACCACCTATTTCAAATAACACTTTACCGGGTTTTATTGGTATCACCCATCCTTCAGGAGCACCTTTACCTTTACCCATGCGTGTCTCAGCCGGTTTTTTCGTAATTGACTTATCGGGAAACATACGCAACCATAATTTTCCCTTACGTTTCATATGTCGAGTAATAGCAACACGTGCAGCTTCTATTTGTATGTTTGATATCCATCCCCGCTCAAGTATCTGAAGACCATATTCTCCAAAACTGATCGTGGTACCGTTTGTTGCATTACCTTTAAGCTTTCCGCGTTGTGACTTTCTATACTTAACCCTCTTGGGAAGCAACGGCATCGTACATCTCCTTTATATTTTCTTTTCTTCAGCAGCAGCGTTCTCAGAATTATCTTGCTCGAGTGCTTGCTCTCTTTTCTTTTTAAGCGGTGATTTCTCACCTTTGCAAACCCATACTTTTACTCCAATGAGACCGTAGGTAGTATGAGATTCTGCAAAACCATAATCAATATCTGCCCGCAAAGTATGTAATGGTATCTTCCCGTCTTTTGCCCCATCCACACGCGCTATTTCAGCACCGTTTAGTCTTCCGGCACATCTGATCTTAATACCCACAGCGCCTGCGTCCATTGCAGCTTTAATCGACTTTTTCATTGCACGCTTATACGAAACTCTTTTTGCTATTTGAAGCGCTATGTTCTCGGAAACTAATTGCGCGTCAAGTTCGGCCCTTTTTATTTCTTCAATATCTATAACAACTTCTTTTTTTGTCATGAGATATAAATCTTCTTTAATTCTGTCAATCTCAGCACCTTTTCTTCCAATAACCACTCCCGGGCGAGAAGAGTGCAGGGTGATACGAATCTTATCAGCTGTTCTTTCAATTAATATACGAGAAATACCTGCTGAAAGAAGTCTCTTTTTGATAAACTTTCTTATCTTAAGATCTTCATGAATAGCAGCCGGATAATCTTTCTTATCACAAAACCATCGTGATGCCCAATTTTTATATACCGTTACTCGTATGCCTATCGGATTGACCTTTTGTCCCACAATACCTCCTCAACAATTCCTTTTATTTATTTGTCATACCCTTTTTTTCGTGCTGTCCAATCGCTTTTTGATCTTTGGATCTGACTACTTTATGTTGTGCTTTAGATTTTATTTTCTTATCTAGCTTTTGTAGTTTCTCTTGTGCTTTTGTATGCCCTGGTTTTTTCTTGTTGTTAGTTTTTCCCGTACCAGTATGCGGCTGAACAGCTTTTTGTTTAGTGTGCACCGCACTCACTTCGTCTTTGACACCGTCAGAAAGCACAATAGTGATATGACTTGTTTTCTTTTGTATCGGCGTCGCTCGCCCCATTGCTCTGGGGATAAATCGCTTTATTATAGGACCGCCGTCAACATACACTTCTTTCACAATAAGACTGTCAAGATCCTCAACTTCTTTAACCTTAGCGTTTGCGACAGCGCTTTTTAATGTCTTCCCAACAATCTTCGCTGCTTTTGAATTTGTGAAATTAAGCGTATTGATCGCAGCATTAACACGAGCTCCACGAATCAAATCTACTACATTCCTCGCTCTGCGAGTTGATACTCTTACATATTTTGTAATTGCTCTAACTTCCATTACAATTATTCTCCATTCAGTATTTTTAATAAGGAGATCTTACCACAAGGCACATTTGCGTTATTTATTAGCTGCTGTTTTATCAGCACCAGAACTATGTCTTCGAAATGTACGTGTTGGAGAAAATTCACCTAACTTATGTCCTACCATATTTTCAGAAACAAAAACCGGAAGAAACTTTCTTCCATTATGAACCATGAATGTATGTCCTACAAATTCAGGAACAATCATACTTCGTCTTGACCATGTTTTTACAGGCGATTTATGTGCGGACCGATTTAATTTCTCAATCTTTTTCATCAATTTCTCATCGATGAATGGTCCTTTTTTTACTGATCTCCCCATTGTTCCTCCTGTTACAGTTACTCATATTTACACGAAAAAAAGAGCGGCTATTATATAATAAACACTCGCAGATGCAAGAACTATTTTTTCTTTTTTCCTTTTCTCGGCTTTACGATGTATTTTGTTGATTTTCTTTTGCTTCTTGTCTTAGCACCTTTTGCCAGCTTACCCCATGGAGAACACGGATGTCTACCGCCGGATGAACGTCCTTCACCACCACCCATTGGATGATCTACAGGATTCATTGCGACACCTCTTACATGAGGGCGTCTCCCTAACCATTTTTTGCGTCCAGCTTTGCCTAGCGATATCGATTCATGTTCGATATTCCCTACTTGCCCTATTGTTGCAGTACAAACAATCGGCACTAACCGAACTTCACCAGAAGGAAGTTTGACATGCGCATTCTTTCCTTCTTTTGCCATAACTTCAGCACGTGCTCCTGCGCTACGTACAAGTTGCGCACCACGGCCTTTTTTTAGCTCAATATTGTGTATAGGCATACCAATAGGTATTTCTTCTAGTGGCATGGTGTTTCCGACTGCGATCTCTTGCTTTATTCCTGAAACGAGGATATCATCTACCTTCAAACCAACAGGAGCTATTATATAACGTTTCTCACCGTCTTTGTATACCAAAAGCGCTATCCGTGCAGACCGATTTGGATCATATTCAATGGATGCAACACGTGCAGGAATACCTAATTTATTACGCTTAAAATCGATCATCCTATATTTTCTCTTGTGTCCACCACCAATATGGCGTGACGTAATACGCCCCATACTGTTTCGCCCACCAGTTTTTGATGTCTTCTTCAATAACCGTTTCTCAGGCTTGTTCTTTGTGATTTCTGCAAAATCTGACACTGTTGCAAATCTTCGTGTAGATGTCGTTGGTTTATATTTTTTTATACCCATTCTTTACCTTCCTTACTCTCTCTAGATATTTTCAGCACTATTATTATTTTATTTCGATCTTGTCACCTTTTTTTAAAGTGACAATAGCTTTCTTTATTGCTGAAGTCATTCCAGCAACACGACGAACTCTTTTCATCTTTCCGCGCTGATTAATAATATTTACTGCTTCAACTTTAACATTAAATAACTTTTGGACAGCATTTCTAATTTCGATTTTGTTTGATCTGCGATCGACTTCGAACAAATATTTATTATGCTTTTCTGTTAATTCTGTCCCTTTTTCTGTTACTAACGTCGTTTTTATAACTATGTTTGGATCTCTCACGATTCCCCCCTTCCACTCACGGTGCACTTACATATATTATTTGCTAAATCTCTTGAGAACTTTTTCAAAAGCTTCTTTTGTTGTTACAATTTTTTTATGCGCTAATATATAATAAGTGTTTATTTCTTCAGATTTTATCACTTTTACTTCTTTTAAGTTTCTTGCTGATTTTTCAACATTCACATTTTTCTTATCGAGCACTAATAACACGCTACTACCGGCATTAATCTTTTCTAGCAATGCGATAAAATCTTTTGTTTTAATATTTTCCATCTCTAACGATTCAAGAACAATAATTGCGTTATTGTTTAATCTTTCTGCTATCACATGCTTTAAAGCACTCTTTTTTACTTTTTGAGGTAAAGTAATAGTAAAACTTCTCGGACGAGGGCCAAACGCTACTGCGCCTTTCCTCCACACCGGTGAACTCTTATCTCCAATACGTGCACGTCCGGTTCCTTTTTGTCTCCACGGTTTTTCACCAGAAAAACTTACCTCAGAGCGTGTTTTTGTACATGCCGTACCAGAACGCTGATTTGCTAAATATGCTTCTACACAGTCGCGAACAATCTTTTCATTTGCTTTATACTCAGCAATTTCCTGCGCAACATCAATTGTACTTACTGATTTTCCATTTTTATCTAATACTTCCAACGTTGACATAACTGACCTCTTCTCTTAATATATTTTGCCTGTCACTCAAACGGTAAACATAAACGTTTATTTATATTGCTTACCACTTACAGCTTATAGCTTATTTATACTTTTATCTTAATATCAACGCCAGACGGAAGATTAAGCTTTTTTAATTCATCTACCGTTTTAGCTGTTGGATTAACGATATCCAAAAACCTCTTGTATGTCCTTATTTCAAACTGTTCACGTGATTTTTTATCAACGTGAGGTGAACGCAAAACTGTAAAGCGTTCCGTTCGTGTAGGAAGAGGTACTGGCCCCACTACTCGCGAACCAGTTCTCTTTGCCGTTTCAACAATAGACTCTGCAGACTGATCCAAAAGTCGGTGATCATATGCCTTTAACCGTATTCTTATTTTTTGTCCTTCCACCACAGTGACTCCTTTGTTTATCACCTCCTGGTATTTTCATCCCTTTTGCGAAAACACCAAGAACTTTTAACTGTTTCTTTTTATTCAACAATATCAGAGATTCTACCGGCGCCGATTGTTCGTCCGCCTTCTCGTATCGCAAATCTCAAACCTTTTTCCATCGCTACCGGCACAATCAACTCCAACTCGATCGCTACATTATCTCCC
>JAVCCP010000051.1 GCA_030765405.1 Candidatus Ancaeobacter aquaticus
AGATATAATCGTCTTTTGTAATCCAATTTTTTAAGCGAAATCCTTTCGCGAATATGACCCTTTGTTTAAAAACCTCTAATTAAGCTTAAAATCATACCTTATGCGTATTGTTGCGGAATCGTTGCTTTTTATCCGGACCCCTTGACAAACTTGTTTTTATAAGGTATCATGTCTGATATCAGTTAGTTGTAGTTGATGTGATAACATAACAGGGTGTTTTAAATATGAAGATTCCAAAACTGTTTTGTAAATGTATGTCAGTTTTTACCATAATAACCTTTCTATCTACCAGCATTGCATGGTCGGCTCCTCAGAACTCATTAAATTCCGGTTCCCGGGCTGTTGTTAAAGAATCTCTCGCGCCTGAACCCTTTGACTTTGAGAAAGAACTCTCTTCTGAAAAGATAGAGATCTATGAAGGGTTGAATGGTTTTCTGGAATATACCTGTGAAACGGTCTTAGATACTGTTAATGATGCCTTGAAAAAGAGGAAAACAATTGATGTTATAAATTCAAACATAGAATCTCTGCTCACGGTAAAAACCATGAAATATCGGTCAGATAAACACAAAGTTCGTTGTGAAATATTATATGATCTGATAAAAGTTGGTGTAACGAAGAAAAATATTATTAGTTATCTTATTATCCCGTTCATTAAAGGAGGCAATTATTACACTTTTATTTTTGCTAACAAAAGGATCTCCGAAAATGAAAAAAACACTATGGGGAAACTTAAAGAAATGCCATTTTCTCCTTCTGCTGAGATAAGAAAAGGCATTAAGATACCATGCAAAGTCCTAAGTATCCCCGAAAATATTTCGCAGGATGAAAAAATAAAATTGTTGTCAAAGATAACTCCTATGTCCTCTGATGAATGGCTTGAAGAACCAACAATGATAGTATCCTCATCAACGGAATTCGGGAGACCTTTGCTTGATGTTATTGTTGGGTGTTTAAATGACAAAAAAAGCAAATTAAAATCAATTGAACCGCTTATGACGGGACATATTACAGCATCTATAGCGGATAAATTAAAAGATACTTCATTAAATGGACGAGATAAACGGGAGATAGATGAAATTTGCAGGAAATTAGAAGCAATAGACGATGATATTAAAGGACCAATTAAATGGATTCAGCGTGATGCGGCAATGAGTTCTGAAGATAAGGCCGCTGAAATAAAGAGAATAAAAGGCGTTTTGGCTAAAAAAGAAGAAGGGTTAAAAACCATAGGCGCAGATCTCATAGTTGCAAGCTTAGGAGAAGAAAAAAGTGACGCTATTGATGAAGTGATCAAGGAGGAAAAAGCAGAGTTAGAAGAAGCAAAAGAAGTAATAGCTTTGATAGAATCTTTGGATGTTGTTGAAACTAAAGGAAGACCGGAGCCGGCCAAATTCTTGAAAGATCCTTCACAGTATCACCTTATAAGCTCTTTTCACACAAAATTTGCAATACTTATGGAAATAATCATTAATGTTGACAATAATATTTTAGATATTGGGGGTATTGCTAGAATTATGGGTGTGTCAAGTCTGCTTCTTACCGTGCCATATTTCTTTTATTTTTTTTGCAACTTATCACAAGGACCAGTCCCGGGATTTGTAGAGTGGATGTCGACGAATTTTGTAAACATGGTTGGCGTTCCTGCTGTATTCCTGAGTGTGTTTTTCTTAAGCGAAGGAATAATGAAGTATGCAAAGAAAAAGCTGAAACGTATCGAAAAAGAATCAGTCGATATAATTGAATATAATAAAAATATTCACGGGATCTCTAAAGAACTTAGAAAAATAGGCGATATTAAGGTAGGGTTTATAAATGTGAAACGAAAAATGACGGAGTTGAGGAAGCTGGAAAACTTTGTAAACAAAACAGAAGAAAGGTTAGGTGCTATTGAAAAAAGAAAAAATGAAATAATAAAAGAAGCTATGCTAACGCTTTCAAAGGAGGAAATAGAAACTCCAAATCTTTTAGATTTGGAAAATGAGTTAAACTGCAAAGAAGCTGAGATAAAAGCGCTTCGTACATACGTTGCATGGCTTGGACCTGAATCTGCCGCACCAGCGATTTCGGAAAAGAAGATGAAAAAGAAGATAATTGAAACAGCTCAAAAATTGTCGCCTAAGGTGTCAGAACATGAATTATTGATGGAACGTGCAAGGGAATTTATAGAAGAGGGGAGGGGACCAGGACAGGAAGTTGAATTATCTTTAACTGCTAAAACTATAGGGCCAACGATTACAGAAGATTTTAGCGATGCGGTTACTAAGCGTATTCTAGATCCAGATAACCACATAAAAATTGACATAACAACTAATGCTAATTCGAACAATGCCGCATTGAGATATGCTGGGGCTGCAGGATTAATACCTATAGTTGTAACTGGAGAAGAACTTGCTTTTGATATGGGTAATGGGACGGATGCTCCCGGCTGTATGGTGCCTGATAAGGCCAACGGTGTTACATATTTTGCTATTACACAGGCGGCTTACAACAGCGATGATGCTACTGTGATACGTGACGTAAATCTATCTTCAATTCACGATAACGCAGAATTCGAAGCATTAAACGACAATGGCTATTTTATTGAGAACGATCCTGTTAAAAAAGAACTAAAGAGAAAAGCCGCGCACTTAAAGGGTCTAAGAGCGGAGTGCAAAATAACCAAATCACGTATATTAGAAGGGATTGACAAACTATCAGCCAAGAACAGGTATGACATACTTGCTCAAATGGCAGCTGATACTCAATTGAAGAAAGAGGAAATAGAGGCAGAGGCTAATCCTTATCTAAGCGCAGGTGACAGGAGCTTCGCAAAAAGACTGGCAGATGAAGTTAATGTCCGTGCTCAGGCACTTCTTGCTGAAAAGGATGGGCTTAAATCAATGTTATCCCGATTAACAGGTAGCATAGAATATAAATACAAAATAATTCGTATTTACACGAAATTACAATCAATAGGCGATATTAAAGAGGAATTTAAACATATTCTGCTTGATAAAGAACTAAATCCCAAAGAAAAGCCCGGGGAAATAGAGGAAATAAAACGCCGTTTGGCTGAAAAAGAAGAAGAATTGGCAGACATATCTAATGCTCTCTTTATTGCAAGCATAGAAAAAGAAATCAATGACCCTATAAAAACTGCTATTGATAAGATAATTGAGAAGAAAAAAGCAGAGATAAAAGAAGTAGAAAAAGTAATAGCTTTTGCGGAATCTTTGGATGTTACAAAAACTGCATCAGTGGTAAAACCGGCCAAATTTTTAAAAGATCCTTCACGTTATTCCCTTGTAACCCCTTCTCATGCAATATATTCATGGCTTATTAAAACAATCCTAGGGCTTGATTCTAACTATGAGTCTGGTCTAACTATATTTTCGAGTACGTTTAGTATGATGGCAACTATATTTGCATGTCTCGCTTGTTTTAGTCCCAACTCAGACGCAATAGTAAGAGTATCAGCTATAGCAATGATGTCAATAACATTTCTTGGCGCGATGATTGCCCTTGCTGTTGGCGCATTGGTCCCCACGGGAATATTAAGATATACAAAAAAGCGACTGAAACCCATGGAAAAAAAATTAGCCAAAGCCGCTGCCAATAAAATTAAATATAATGAATATAATAAAAAAATTCGCGAGATCTCTGAAGAACTTATAGAAATAGGCAACATTGATGCGGAGTTTATAAAAGTGAAAGGAAAAATGCTGGGGTGGGGTGGGCTGGAAGATTTCTTGAACGAAACGAAAGCAAAATTAGATGATATTGAAAAAAGAAAAAATGAAATAGTAGCAGAAGCTGAGAAAAATCTTTCAGATAAGGAAATAGAAACTCCAAATTTAAAAGATTTGAAAAAGGAATTAAAATACAAAGAAGCTAAGATAGAAGAGCTTCGCACATACGTTGCATGGCTTAAACCTGAATCTGCTGTACCAGCACTTCCGGAAAAGGAGATAATTGAAATAGCTCAAATATCGCCATTACCTGATAAGTCAGAAAGTGGAGCATTGATGGAACTTGCAAAGAAAAAAGATACGGCAGGCAAAGAGGCAGAGGAAAAAGCAAAGAAATTAGAAACATCTTTAACTGCTAAGACAGTTGGCCCCACGATTACAGAAGATTTTAGCGATGCGGTTACTAAGCGTATTCTAGATCCAGATAACCACATAAAAATTGACATAACAACTAATGCTAATTCGAACAATGCCGCATTGAGATATGCTAGGGCTGCAGGATTGGTACCTATAGTTGTGGTGGGTGAAGAACTTGCTTTTGATATGGGTAATGGGACGGATGCTCCCGGCTGTATGGTGCCTGATAAGGCCAACGGTGTTACATATTTTGCTATTACACAGGCGGCTTACAACAGCGATGATGAGACTTTGATACGCGACGTAAATCTATCTTCAATTCACGATAACGCAGAATTCGAAGCATTAAACGGCAATGGCTATTTTATTGAGAACGATCCTGTTAAAAAAGAACTAAAGAGAAAAGCCGCACACTTAAAGGGTTTAAGAGCGGAGTGCAAAATAACCAAATCACGTATATTAGAAGGGATTGACAAACTATCAGCCAAGAACAGGTATGACATACTTGCTCAAATGGTAGCTGATACTCAATTGAAGAAAGAGGAAATAGAAGACAATAATGAAATTGCTTCAGACGATAAAGCATTTGCTAAGGAATTAGCTGATGAAGTCAAGGCCCGTGCGGAGATACTTCTTAATGAAAAAACTGGAATTGAGTATGATCAACACGAAGGGTTGAATGATTTTCTGGAACATACCTATAAAGTGGTAGCAAAGACTGTTAAGGATGCCTTGAAAGCGGGGAAAACAATTGATGATATAAATTCAGACATAAAATATCTGATGTTGGGTAAAAGCGAAGAGTATCAGTCAGAGAAGCACAAAGTTCGTTGTGAAATATTATTTGATTTGATGAAAGTTGGTGTAACGAAGAATAATATTATTAGTTATCTTATTATCCCGTTCAAAAAAGGAGGCAATTATTACACTTTTATTTTTGCTAACAAAAAGATCTCCGAAAATGAAGAAAACACTATGGGAAAACTTAAAGAAATGCCATTTTCTCCTTCTGTTGAGATAAGAACAGACATTAGGATAGGTTGCAAAGTTCTAAGTATCCCCGAAAATATTTCGCAGGATAAAGACATAGCATACTTGTTAAGTAAAGCGGCTATGTCCTTTGATATTGATCAATGGCTTGAAGAACCAACAATGATAGTATCCCGATCAACGGTACTCAAAAAACCTTTACTTGACATTATTGTTGGGTGCTTAAAAGACAAGCAAAGCAAATTAGAATCAACTAAACCGCTTATTTCAGGACATATTACAGCATCTATAGCGGATAAATTAAAAGATACTTCATTAAGTGGACGAGATAAACGGGAGATAGATGAAATTTGCAGAAAATTAGGAGCAATAGACAATATTAAAGGGCTAATTAAATATATTCTACTTGATAAGGAAATGAATTCTGAAGAAAAGGCCGAGGAAATAAAGAAAATAAAACGCTTTTTGGTTAAAGAAGAAGAAAAGTTAAGAGACATAAATACAGCTCTCTTTACTGCAAGCTTAGGAGAAGAAAAAAGTGACGCTATCGATGAAGTGATTAAGAAGGAAAAAGCAGAGTTAGAAGAAGCAAAAGAAGTAATAGCTTTAATGGAATCTTTAGAGGTTACTAAAACTGCATCAGAGGTAACGCCGACCAAATTTTTGAGAGGGCCTTTATATTATAACATTACACACCCTTTATCCGAAGAACAAGTTGGTGAAGATAATAACTTCGGGCAAGTGCTTATTGCAGTGGGATTTTTCGGGCAGATTCTGTACTACTCGGCAACGATTGGTTTAGGTGGTACTATTGTACCATTATCCATAATGATGATTGGAATGACTGCGGTATTAATTATTTGTTTGGCTTTAATGATTTTCACTGGTATGACAGCAAGTTGGGTAAAGAAATTGATCAGAAAAGTTTTACCTGCCAGGGGTGTTGAATATGATAAAAATATTTATAGGATCTCTAAAGAACTTATAGAGATAGGCAACATTGAGGCAGAGTTTAATAATGTTTTAATAAACGATCCTGTAAATCTTTCTCCTGTAAGATATCTCTTAAACAAAACGAAAAAAAAGTTAGATGATATTGAAAAAAGAAAAAATGAAATAATAAAAGAAGCTATGCAAGAGCTTCCAAGAGCGGAAATAGAAACTCCAAATCTTTTAGATTTGGAAAAGGAATTAAAATACAAAAAAGATAAGATAGAAGCACTTCGCACATACATTGCATGGCTTAAATCTGAATCTGCCACACCAGCGATTTCGGAAAAGAAGATGATTGCAGAGGCTCCAATATTGCCATTATCTGATGAGTCAGAAAATGAAGCATTGATGAGCCGTGCAAAGACGGCAAAGACGGTAAGGGTGAGGGGGGAATTAGAACAGGAAGGTGAAATTGTTATGCCGGCCGGAAAAAATCTTACGGCTCTCGGGGCTGATGTTCCGCATGCGGAGACTAATAAGGCAATTAAAGAACACCTTGTTGGCGAGGGCGCTATTACACTTGCTATAGATTTTAAAAAGCCCGATATTGAACAATCGTTAACCTATGGGACAGCCATATTGCCGGATGTAGAATCAAATAAATTGGAAAGAACAAATGATATTGAAAATGGGTTTATAAAAAATTCTGAAGACATTGCTAAGTTTAAAGAGAAGATGAAAGATGTGATAGGTAAACTAAAAGATGTTACAATAAAATATCCTCCAAATGTGACAAATAAAGATCTGTTAGATGCAATCGAAACAAAAGGGATTTTCTTTTATAACGATGTAACGATAGGGAATGATGTTTTTGCCCATTCCGGTATGCAAATCAATGTGCCGATAGGGATGGTTTTACACGCAAAAAGCGATGATATTGCGAAACTACTCTTAGAGGAAGCTAAACATATAGTTTTAAATGATCCTTACCATAAGATTATAAAGCATGATGAAGGATTGAGGCGGAGACTGCTTTCCGTGGCGTTGATGGAAGGAAAGCGAGCTGAGGAAATTGCCCGGGGAATGGAAAAAGCAATGGCAATGCTGAATATAAGGCCTGAAAAAGCCATGAAAAATATCGAAGCGGTAAAATTAAAAGATCCGGGTTTAGCTGATAAGATGACATTTGTGTATTTAACAGTGGATCCTGATTTTATGGTAAATCTGGATAAAGAGATAGGAAAGAGGAACGGAAAGAAGAATTTCAAGGTGATACCGGTTTACAAAAAGAGTTCTATGCGGGCATTTAATTATCTTGATGAAGCGGCGAAAAAATATGGAAATATATTGTTTCCGCCGGTTGACATTGATGAATTAAAGACATACAAAGAAGAAGGAGAACTACTTGAGGAGGCGGCAATAAATTATGCAGGGATAAAATTTCCTAAATTTGTTATAACCGGTAAAAATATCGGCTGGATAAATTCAGCGGATACGGATTATATGATAGATAATATTGTGTCTGATAAACCAAATATACTGGTAATGACACCAAGGATTCCGGGTGAAGATGAGATAAATAATATAGGGTTATTGTTAGATATAATGGAAATAGGGATAATGGCCCGTCAGAGAGCAGGTGATGCGTTTGATACGATAACATTTGCCCAATTGGCTGAATATCTCGCTCCTGCGGTGAAAGAACAGTTTCTTTTAGCGGTAGCTGAATTGGGGTTAGGGATTAATGATAAAGTAGCAGATATAGTCAAATCTCCGATGTCGATACAAAATGTTGATGAAACATTAAAGAGTAATATCATATCGGAAAAAGCCATGATAACAGCCGCATAACACTTCGCTGTTTCGTGACGAAATTCAATGAGAAAAAAGTGCGCTGTTGTCCTCCTCCTTATTGCTTCCCTCATTGCTCAAGAAAATATGTCAATGTGATATCAGAAACAGTGTATGCCTTTAACGAAGGCAAAAAGAGCTTTTTATCTAAAACGCACTCCTGTATTGACATTTTTGCCAGAAATAGTAAAATATACGTTCGTTTTAAAGGTTTATAAAAAAAGGAGTTATAGGTGCTTTTCAGAAGTATAAAAGGTGTAAATGATATTTTGCCTGATGTTATTGGTCTCTGGCAGAAAGTGGAGTCTTCTGCTCGTAAGGTGTTCTCCCTCTACGGATATGAAGAGATACGGACACCTATCTTTGAGCAAACAGAACTTTTTGCCCGTAGTATAGGACAAACTTCTGATATAGTGAAAAAAGAGATGTATTCATTTACCGATAAGAAGGGGCGTGCTGTTACGCTTCGCCCTGAAGCAACTGCCCCGGTAATAAGATCTTATATCGAGAATAAGGAACATTTTAGGAAAGCTATCACAAAGTTGTACTACCTTGGCCCGATGTTTCGATATGAACGCCCTCAAAAGGGTAGATCACGCCAATTTCATCAGATCGGAGTAGAAGTTGTTGGTGGATACAGTCCTTATACAGATGCTGAAGTTATTGAAGTGGGATATCAGTTTTTTAAAAATATAGGTCTCGGTGACATTGTAATAGAAATTAACAGTGTTGGCTGTCCTGAATGTCGGCCGCGATATTCTAAAGCGTTAAAGACTTATTTAGAGGATAAAATTGGTACATTTTGCGAGGATTGTCAGGACAGGTACCAGAAAAATATTTTGAGGATTTTGGATTGTAAGGTGAAAGAGGATATTTTACAGCTCAATGATGCCCCTGTTGTAACTGACCATGTGTGTGAAGAGTGTAGCGAACATTACAAAACGGTACAGAATGCATTGAATATTCTCAAAGTTCCTTTTACTATAAACCAGAAAATGGTAAGAGGTCTTGATTATTACACTAAAACTGTTTTTGAGATAAAACATGGCTCATTGGGTGCCTTGGATGCTGTTGCAGCCGGAGGGAGATACGATAATCTTATTCATGAGCTTGGCGGCGAAAAAAAAGGTGCGGTAGGCTTCGCGGTAGGTATGGAGCGTATAATTCTCGCTCTTACTGAACGTCTAGAGACTGGAATTGATACATATAATCTTGATGCATATCTGGTGTCTCTGGGGGATGAATCTTTTAAACAAAACTTTATTTTACAGGATCGTTTGCGAAAAGCTGGTTTACGCATTGATATCTCCTATGATGCTAAAAGCATTAAAGCGCAGATGAAACAAGCCGATCTTTCTAAGGCACGGTATACATTAATACGAGGAGATAATGAACTTGCTGATAATGTGATAACCGTAAGAGATATGAAGAGTGGCGATGAGAAAAAAATCAAAGTTGATGATATTGAAAGCTGGTTTGCCCGGAATTCTCAGCGAATATCTGCTGTAGAGACGTAACTACCTACGTGTGCGGCGTTATGCTCCGAAAGTCCTTCTAGACGTACTGAAAGTACGACTGCAAAGGACTTGGTCGCATGCCTTGCACACGCAGGCAGTAACGTCTCTTCGCTATGAAATTCGATGAGAACCCCGGGCCAAATAATAAATAGCATATTGGAAAACACTGGAAGAAAAACAAGGAGTTGTGATGGAAATGAGTAAACGTACACATACCTGCGGCATGCTGACAGGTCAAGATGTTGGTAAAGAAGTGGTGTTAATGGGATGGATTGATTCTCGGCGTGATCATGGTGGCCTTATATTTATTGATTTGAGGGACCGAGGCGGCATTACGCAATTAGTTCTTGATCCGCAGATGAATGAAGAAGTACATAAGATTGGGGAAGAAATTCGTAATGAATATGTTATTACGGTAAAAGGTGTAGTGGGAAATCGACCTGAGGGTACCACTAACGATAAGTTGAAAACAGGGGAAATAGAAGTTAAGGTTAATGACATAGGGGTATTGAGTAAATCACGTACTCTGCCGTTTGCTTTGGATGAAGAGACTCTCTCTGAAGATATACGTCTGGTATACAGGTATATAGATCTTCGAAGGCCTTTTATGCAGAACAATATCAAGCAGCGGTACAAAATTACGAAAATTGCGCGAGATTATCTTGATCAGGAAGATTTTATCGAGATTGAGACACCTTTTCTTACAAAAAGCACCCCTGAAGGCGCACGAGACTATTTGGTGCCGAGTAGAGTGAATGAAGGTAAATTTTACGCGCTTCCTCAGTCTCCACAGCTTTTTAAACAGCTACTGATGGTTTCTGGATACGAGAAATATTTTCAAATTGTACGTTGTTTTCGTGATGAAGACTTGAGAGCTGATCGTCAGCCGGAATTCACTCAGATTGATATTGAAATGTCTTTTATAACGCCTGAAGATATTTATCGTCTCATAGAGGGGATGCTTAAAAAGATATTTAAGGATGTGTCAGGAAAAGACATTGAATTACCTTTTAGGAGAATTTCGTATAAGGATGCAATTGCAAGATACGGAACTGACGCGCCAGACTTACGATTTGGCCTAGAGATAAACGATATCACACATATTGCGGGGAAGTGTGATTTTAAGGTGTTTAGGGGTGTTTCCGATAATAAAGGTAAAGTATGTGGTATACGTGTTCCTGGCGGGGCATCGTTTTCACTTAAAGATATTGAAGAGTTGACCTCATATTTACGTGATTTTGGAGCAAAGGGTTTAGCGTGGTTTAAGATTGATGAAGCAGGTGCGTTTACCGGACAGATTGCAAAATTCTTTAACGCAGATTTACAGGGGGAAATAAAAGATGTATTTGATGGAAAGCCCGGTGATATCCTGTTTTTTGTTGCGGATAAAGCTAAGGTTGTGTATCCATCTTTGGGTGCTTTGCGTAACCAAATAGCGGATAGACTCAAACTTAAAGATCCTGCAAAGAATGAGTTTGCATGGATTGTTGATTTTCCACTTTTTGAGTATAGTGAAGAGGAAAAACGTTATGTGAGTATTCATCACCCTTTTACGTCGCCGAGAATGCAGGATATTTCACTTCTTGATACTGAGCCTGAAAAGGTGCATGCAAATGCATATGACATTGTGTATAATGGTGTCGAAATAGGTGGCGGAAGTATCAGAATACATGACAGTGAGTTACAGAAAAAAATATTTTCTATTTTGAACATAGATGAAGAAACTGCTTCCGGGCAGTTTGGCTTTTTGTTGGAAGGGTTGCAGTATGGTGCTCCACCGCATGGCGGTATCGCCTTGGGGCTTGACCGGCTTGTGATGCTTATGCTGGGACTATCTTCAATACGTGACGTTATAGCGTTTCCTAAAACGGCAAGCGCTACGTGCCTTATGACAAAGTCCCCATCGGAAGTAGCTCCTAAACAATTAAAAGAATTACATATTAGGGGGTTGAGAACTGATAATAGCCCCAATTTGGAGGGTAAGATTTGAGCCGTATGCAAGGCGTTACGACGTTGGCGTGCCCTATGCGGCACGTAAAGGAGGAGCAACGAAGCAGACGGACCAAAGATGAGCCTCCCCGAAGGGGCTGGCCGCTTTTGGGCTGCAACTGTGTCACTTATCGTTTGCGTATCGCAGAGGATACGCGACACTCTTCGTTCCTTGTTTCTCTCCAAAATCGGCTCAGCCAAATTAGGGATATTATCAGCTCTCAACCCCCAGTGTTCATTAATAATTACCGCAAGTATTTGTCTCGTAATGTGGTGTATACTTGTGGTATGTGTTTTATATAATACACATGAAAAAGAGAAGTTTTTTCTGTTGTCAAACGTAGGTGAGGAAGCATTTGCAATATGGTTAAAAATAAGAATGGAAAAAAAACAGAGATAAGAACACGGTCAAAATCGTATTCGCGACATACTTTTTTGCAAAGCGGGAATGCAGTAAAGATTATGCTTGCTGTTTTGACAATTGTTGCTGTTTATATGATTTTTATCCAGAAGAGTGTTTCACCTGTTATTAATTTGTCGTTAGGGCAAATGAGTCCTACCGATATATATGCTACGACAGATTTTCGTTTTACCGATGAAGATATGACAGAAGCTTTGCGTCTCAAAGCTTCGGAAAACGTTATACCCGTATACAGTATTAATGACGAAGAAATCAAAGTGGCAAATGAAAAAATAAAGAAATTCTTTTCTGATATAGCGCCTATAGCGGCAAATATAGATCTGTCGTTTGATGATAAGCTTGAACAAGCAAAAAGCATATCAGGAATAAATATTTCTGATGAAGACCTTGCTGTCCTCTTGATTACCGATGATATCACTTCTATTTCAGACAAATGTGTTTCGCTCTACGGCTCGCTTATGAAACAGGGGATTTTAAGTAAAACAGATAAAGTAAAGATGTATCAGGATGTGGGAGATAGAATAAATATCCTTGACTCAGAAACAGGGCACTTGCGCCTGACACCGGTTTCATCAGTTATAAGTATGGAAGATATTGATAACTATCTCTTATGGCAAGCAAAGAAGCAGTTTTCCAATTCACGTTTTATAAGGAGTATTGTTAATTATCTAGGGAATTATGTTGATGTTAATTTAGTTTTTGATAAAGGAAAAACTGAAGAGTTGCAGGAATCAGCGAAAGATAATGTAAAAAAGCAGTATGATTATGTGAAAAAAGGGCAGATTATTATCCGTAAAGGAGAGGAGATAAAAAAGAGACATATCGCTGAATTAAAAGCTCTTGCTGAAACAGAAATGCTTGCTGAGTCGAAAAAGGGTAAATGGCTATATCGTATCGGCATTGTCCTTATTACTATTCTGCTCGTGATTTTCTTCACTGAGTATATGCGTGTGTATGAAGGGAGATTGTTTCAGGATAATGCAAAATTATTTCTTATAGTAATTATCTTTCTTGCTACATTAGTTGTGTCAAAGTTTGTTCTCTACATCAATGAGCAGATTGAATTACCACTGTTAAAGTATATTATTGTGGTGCCTTGTGCATCAATACTGTTTGCATTGCTTATTAATCAACGGGTTTCTCTTATTCTTACTGTTGTGCTTTCAGTCTTTCTTGCTCTTATGAATGCCCA
Source organism: Candidatus Ancaeobacter aquaticus (assembly GCA_030765405.1). Classification (NCBI taxonomy): domain Bacteria; kingdom Pseudomonadati; phylum Candidatus Auribacterota; class Candidatus Ancaeobacteria; order Candidatus Ancaeobacterales; family Candidatus Ancaeobacteraceae; genus Candidatus Ancaeobacter; species Candidatus Ancaeobacter aquaticus. The sequence goes on from JAVCCP010000051.1 coordinate 12,982, forward strand.
GAGGCTTGATTTCGCGCTGTTAAGTCTTGCAGGGGGTGTTGCTGCTATTTTTATTAGCCGTACAACGAAACATCGTTGGCAGGTCATGCGTATCGGTCTGGTTGTCGCATTGACTAATGTAATGCTTATCTGCGCGTTTCAACTTATCGGTAATTTTTCACTGCATGTGTTTATCAATCAGGCAATATCCGGAGTTATAGCTGGTTTAGTGTGTGCTATACTTGCCGCATTTTTTATACCTCTTTTAGAGTACATCTTTAATATTCCGACAGATCTAAAGCTTTTAGAGTACCTTGATCTCAATCATCCGCTCTTAAAAGAAATGGTTCTGAAAGCGCCCGGCACATATCACCATTGCTTGATGGTTGGAAATCTTGCAGAAGCCGCATCAGCTGCAATTGGTGCAAATCCACTTTTAGCGAAAGTGGGTGCTTATTTTCATGATATTGGAAAACTGCTTAAACCTGAATATTATTCCGAAAATGAGGCTTACGGGAAAAGTTTTCATCAGGGATTAAACCCGAGTATGAGCAGCTTAATTATATTGTCTCATGTTAAAGACGGTGCGGATCTCGCTCGTAAATATAAGTTGCCAAAAGTTATTACTGATATTTTACAGGAGCACCACGGGACAAGTCTCGTATATTATTTTTATAAAAAAGCTGAAAGTATCGCAACGGAAGGAGATATTGTTGAAGAAGAGAGTTATCGCTATAAAGGCCCTAAGCCGCATTCAAAGGAATCCGGGATTGTTCTTTTTGCTGATGCTATTGAAGCAGCCTCACGTTCAATAGATAAACCGACTCCTTCGAGATTAGAAAATCTTATAAAAGAGATTATTAATAATAAAATAAATGATGAACAGCTTGATGAATGCGATCTGACACTCAAGGAAATTAACACCATAGCTGAAACATTTCTGCGAGTTCTTGTTGCAATATATCATTCACGCATTAAATATCCGAAAGAAGAAAACAGTGAAAAGCATGATGACAAAAAATCGGATAAAGAAATAGATTTTAAAATAATACAGAGTGAGTGTTAAATGGTAAGAAAAAATATTATAATAAAAAACATTCAAAGATTTGCACGTATGAATTCGGTTTTACTGCAAAAAGTCATTTCATTTGTTTTGGACAAAGAAAAGATTAAGGATAAAGAGCTGACACTGCTTCTTGTGGATGACCAGTATATTAAAAAAGTAAACAAGAGATATCTTCGCCGTACTACCGTAACTGATGTAATTTCGTTTGAATATGATAATGTTGTTGGTGATGTGGTTCTCGGGGATGTTATTGTTTCTGTTGAACGAGCATTACACCAGTCAAAACGCTACAGAAAAGAGTTTTCTGAAGAAGTATGTCTTTATATAATTCATGGTATTTTGCATCTTACAGGTTATGATGATACATCAAAGGTAAAAGCGTCTCGCATGAAAAAAAGAGAAGCAGAATTGATAAAATTAATTAAAGAATTACATGGTGAAGATGTTTTTGATAAGATAGCACGATTATTGATTGAAAAATAAAAGCGTGTATACTTGTAGTAAACTGGTGCCTATAATGAAAATACATTTATTTTTTGAAGGATTTAATAATGCAATAGAAGGGATTATCTATGTTCTTAAAACACAAAAGAACATGAGATTCCATTTTATTGCCGGGTTTGTAGTTCTTATTGTAAGCATATTTATGGGGTTAGATAGCCGGGAGTATCTATTTTTGTGTTGTGCAATTGGATTAGTTCTGTTTGCTGAAATGATAAATACAGCAATAGAGCTTACAATAGATCTTATCGGTGACGCGTATCATCCTCTTGCTCGCGTTGCAAAAGATGTCGCTGCGGGAGCGGTATTTATTGCGGCTCTGTTTGCAGTAGTGGTGGCATATCTTGTTTTGTCTCCACACTTTGTTGAGCCTATTCAGATTGGTATTCATAAAATAAAAACATCTCCATGGCATCTGTCATTTATTGCGCTCATTCTTGTTATTACGCTAACAATACTTGCGAAATTATTTCTTCACAGGGGAACGCCGTTACATGGTGGAATGCCAAGCGGACATTCTGCAATAGCTTTTTCAATATGGACAATAGCATCACTTGTGTCAGGATCGCCGCTTATAGTAATACTAGTGTTTATATTAGCTTCAATAGTTGCATTTGGTAGGTTTTTTCAAAAAGTGCATACATTTTATGAGGTGCTTGTAGGTGCAGGATTAGGTATAATTGCAACATTACTTGTTTTTCAAGTATATACTACGGTAACACAATAAAAAAGGATTTGGCATGGCCATCACAAAAGATGATGTATTATATGTAGCGGAGTTAGCGCGTTTAGAATTGAGTGAAGAGGAAATAGAGCTTTTCACAAAACAACTGGGGTCAATCTTAGAGTATGTTGATACATTGAATAAACTTGATTTAGAGGGTGTCGAGCCAACTGCACATATCGCACCTGTCAGAAATGTTGACAGAGATGATGTGTGTCATGAAAATGTGCCTGACGATATAATATTTGATAATGCTCCCGAAGAGCATGAAAAACTGTTTATGGTTCCGAAGATAATAGAGTAACGCGGTAATTATAAGATATAACAAGGTGTTTTTACTATGATTGATATAGCGAAACTTTCAGCACATGAAATAAGAGATATGGTTTCACGTAAAGAAATCACTGCGCAAGAAATTCTTGACCTATATTTCCGTCAAATTGAGAAATGTGATTCAAAGGTAGGTGGGTATGTCCGCTTATTATCAGAATCTGCTTATGGTGCGGCTAAAAAGGTAGATGAAAAGGTTGCACAAGGCCTACCGGTAGGTTTGCTTGCAGGTGTGCCAATAGCAATTAAAGATAACATGGTTATTAAAGGTGAAGAAGTTACGTGTGCATCAAAAATTCTTGAAGGGTATCGATCTCCATATGATGCTACGGTTATTAAAAAAATCGGAGCTCAAGATGGTATTGTTATTGGGAAAGCAAATCTTGATGAATTTGCAATGGGTTCTTCAACTGAGAATTCTTGTTATAACCCGACGCATAATCCATGGGATCTTGAACGAGTGCCAGGTGGTTCAAGCGGTGGGTCAGCGGCAATTATTGCTGCACGTGAAGCTGCACTTGCTTTAGGCTCTGATACTGGGGGGTCAATACGCCAACCTGCTTCACTGTGCGGTGTTATTGGAATGAAACCAACGTATGGAAGAGTGTCACGGTATGGACTTGTTGCATTTGCCTCTTCGCTTGACCAGATAGGTCCTTTTGCACATAATATGAAAGATTGCGCTCTTATGCTTAATGTGATATCCGGCTATGATGCGAGTGATTCAACATCCATAAAACAAGATGTGCCAAATTATCTTGAATCGTTAGAAAAAAGTGTTAAGGGCTTAAAGGTAGGTGTTCCTAAAGAATATTTCCAATCAGGACTTGATAAAGGAGTCAGTGCAAAAATACATGAGGCAATAAATGTTTTGCAATCACTCGGTGTTGAACTGGTCGATATATCTTTACCTCATACAGAATATGCAATTGCGACTTATTATATCATTGCAACAGCTGAGGCAAGCTCAAACTTAGCACGATATGACGGTGTGCAGTATGGGTACAGGTCTGCGGAAGATTCAAAGGATGCTCTAATCGGTATGTATAAACATTCTCGGTCAAAAGGTTTTGGCGCAGAAGTTAAAAGAAGGATTATGCTTGGAACGTATGTGTTAAGCTCAGGGTATTATGACGCGTACTACTTAAAAGCCCAGCGTGTAAGAACTCTTATGATTAAGGATTTTGAAGACGCCTTTAAAAAGTGTGATTGCATCATAACTCCGACATCACCAACTTGTGCATTTAAAATAGGGGAAAAATCATCAGATCCGTTAGAGATGTATCTTTCAGATATTTGTACAATATCTGCAAATTTGGCAGGGATACCGGCTCTGAGTGTTCCGTGCGGTTTTGTTGATAATCTTCCGGTTGGCCTTCAATTGCTTGGAAAATATTTAGATGAAGAAACATTGTTAAGGGTAGGATCTGCGTTTGAATTAAATACTGATTATCATTGTAAAATACCTGATATTGTTAAGTAAAGAACGTTTAGCGGTTCTCGGTTTGCGCTGAGCGCGAAAGCAAAAAAAACGGTGAGAATATATGGAATACGAAGCGGTAATTGGACTTGAAGTACACGTCCAATTAAAAACTAAGTCGAAGATGTTTTGTGGCTGCCCAACTGTTTTTGGCGCACAGCCAAATACGCAAGTATGCCCTGTGTGTTTGGGTTTGCCGGGTGTTTTGCCTGTTGTGAACAAAAAAGCTGTGATTGCAACAATTAAAACAGGACTTATGCTTGGGTCAACCATTTCACATTTCAGTAAGTTCGATAGAAAAAATTACTATTATCCGGATTTACCAAAGAATTATCAGGTTTCACAGTTTGATAAACCTCTTTGTTTAGGGGGGAGTATTGATGTTGAACTTGATGGCGTAGGGAAGTCAATAGGTGTTACCCGCGTACATTTAGAAGAAGACGCCGGAAAATTAACGCATATGGACGTATTAGGGAAAAGTGGTGTTGATTTTAATCGGACAGGTATTCCGCTTATGGAAATAGTCAGTGAACCGGATATGCATACACCGGAAGAAGCTTTTGAATACCTCAAAGCCGTCAAACAGATTATTACATATCTTGAAGTGTCGGATTGCAATATGGAAGAGGGTAGCCTGCGATGCGATGCGAATGTATCTATACGCCCTGTAGGAGAAACCAAGCTTGGCACAAAAGCAGAAGTGAAGAACATGAATTCGTTTAGCAATGTGAGAAAAGCGCTTACCTTTGAAATTGATCGCTTAAAAGAATGTGTTTCTCGCAATGAGAGGATTATACAGGAAACGCGGTTGTGGGATGTAACGACACAAAAAACATTTTCTATGAGATCGAAGGAAGAGGCGCATGACTATAGGTATTTTCCTGAACCTGATTTAGTGCCAATGCAGTTTAGTGACGAGTATATTGAGTCAATAAGAGCAACAATTCCTGAAATGCCTGCTGAAAGAAAAGAGAGATTTATACAGAAATACGGGCTTAATGATTATACTGCAGGAGTTATGACAAGTGAAAAAGCGATTGCTGATTATTTTGAGCAATGTACATCTCAATTTTCTGATTTTACCATGGTTGCCAATTGGATAATGGGGGATCTTTTAAGAGATCTTAACGAGAACAATATAGCAATTAACATGTCTCCGGTAAGCACGTCAATGCTTGTAGATATGCTGAAACTTATAGAAAATAAGACAATAAGCGGTAAAATAGCAAAAGATGTTTTTGTAGATATGTTTAAAACAGGCAAACAAGCGAAAATAATTGTTAAAGAAAAAGGTCTTATGCAAATCACTGATGAGTCTGCAATAAGGGATATCGCAAAAGATGTGATAGCTCATAATAAAGCGAGTGCCGAAGATTATAGAAAAGGGAAGAAACAGGCGATCGGATTTTTGGTCGGGCAGGTGATGAAGGCGACAAAAGGTAAGGCAAATCCGCAGCTTGTGAATAAAATGCTGGTAGAAGAAATTGAAAAAAGTGAATAATAGCTAGAGTGTTTATAAGTATATAATGGAACGAGAGGTGGTGTATGGCGCTTTTTGGAAAATCAAAGCTGAAAGTTGCAAAAAGAAATATCCCGGACGGTGTTTTTACAAAATGTACCGGATGTCATGAAATGATATATACAAAAGAAATTGTACAGGCATGTAAAACATGTCCAAAATGTGATTACCATTTTACAATGACTGCTACGGAACGTATTTCGCTATTGATTGATGAAGGAACCTTTCATGAAATTGATACAAATATTGACTCGTGTGATCCCCTCGAATTTACCGGGGTTAAGTCGTATATTGAAAAAATTAAAGAAGATAAGCAACGGACCGGTTTGAAAGAAGCAGTTATTACCGGACAGGGAAAGATAAATGGCGTTGACACCATGTTTGGTGTTACTGACTCACGTTTTATTATGGGAAGTATGGGGTCAGTCGTTGGAGAAAAAATTACGCGTCTTATTGAACGCGGAATAGAAAAAAATCTTCCTGTTATTATGGTTTCCGGTTCCGGTGGGGGTGCACGTATGTATGAGGGATGTTTATCATTAATGCAAATGGCGAAAACGAGCGGTGCGTTATCAAAACTATCTGAGAAGGGATTACTCTATGTATCAGTTATGACAAATCCAACAATGGCAGGAATCATGGCAAGTTTTGCGTCGCTAGGAGATGTTATGATAGCCGAACCCGGTGCTTTGATGGGTTTTGCAGGGCCGCGTGTAATTAAACAGACCATAAATCAGGATTTACCCGCAGGTTTTCAAACAAGTGAATTCATGCTTGAAAAAGGTTTTCTTGACATGATTATACATAGAAAAGAGCTAAAATCGCAATTAGAGTCTCTCCTTTTATTTTTTAATAAAAATAATGGGAGTTACCAGAATAAACTAAATACTAATATCTAAATTCTAAACAAATTCTAAATACAAAATCCAAAAGGTCCCATTCAGGGACTAAAACCAGGGAAAACATGAGTAAATTTCTTGGGAGACAAAGACTAAAAAAACAAAAGATACAAAAAGTTAAAGACGATTCACGAGATACGATTCACGAATAACGGCTTTATAATGAGGTGCTTTATCAAAAACGCCGCAAATGTAGTGTTGTACGGTGATGTGCTTACAGAAAAAGGACTATGCAAAAACAGTTTTATTGTAACTACAAATAATAGAATTGTATCGATTTCTTCTCGCAAACCTTCTCAAAAAACGATTTCAGAGTCTAAGTGGTATAACTGTTCAGGGAAAATGATCCTGCCCGGATTTATTGATACGCATGTACATGGTATTGGTGAATACGATGTGTCTTTAGGCGGTTATGAAAACGCTATTTTAATGGGTAAACACATGGCAAAGCATGGTGTTACCGGTTTTCTCTATACTTTTTGTACGATGAGAGAGGCTGTACTCATAGAAAACATTAAGAAGGTAGCTGTAGCTTCTAAACAAAAAACTAATGATGGTGCGCGAATACTGGGGATACATCTGGAGGGCCCATTTATTAACAAGATGAAAGCAGGCGCTCAAAATGTGCGGGATATAAAGAAACCCCATCTTGTGTCGATGCAAAAATACGTAGAATGTTCTCAGGGACTTATTAAGATAGTAACATTAGCCCCTGAAGTAAACGGGGCAGATATATTGATACGCTATTTAAGGAAGAATCATATAGTGCCAGGATGCGGTCATTCATCGGTAACGTATGAAGATGCACGTAAAGCGATAAAAAATGGAGTGTGTTATGCCACACACCTGGGGAATGCAATGACAACCATCCACCATAGATATCCAGGTGCTGTAGGTGCATTTTTATTAGATAAAGATGCATATGTAGAAATAATTCCGGATGGTGTTCACTTGCACCCTGCTTTTATAAAGCTTGTTATGGGTGTTAAGGAGATAGATAAGGTTATAGGTGTTACAGATAGTTTGCAGGGTATTTCAGATAAATGTACATCCTTTATGTTCGGAGGAAAAAAGACATATAAACTAAAAGACCGGTACGCGCATAAAAATGGAACATTAGCGGGTAGCTCGTTGACAATGGATAATGCTCTAAGAAACATTATTAATTTTACTGGGAAAGATGTCTCAAATAGTGTAAAATTGATAACAATAAATCCTGCAAAAGCACTCGGAATAGAAAAGAAAAAAGGGTCACTTGCAGTCGGTAAGGATGCAGATATAGTTGTTGTTGATAAAAAATTCAATGTGCAGCTAACAATGGTAGAAGGGCGTACTGTATATAAAAAATAAACCGTAATGTGTAATCCTATTAAAATTATACAAGGTAGTTACTAATGGCAAAGGAGTAGTACTATGTGCGGAATTATAGGATATGTGGGAAAGAAAAATGCTGTTCCCATAATTTTAGAGGGATTAAAAAATTTGGAATATCGCGGCTATGATTCAGCGGGTGTTTCAGTTATTAATAGTAAGGGTAAAATTGAAACGAGAAAAGAAGTTGGTGTATTAGCTCATTTATGTGCCTCGGTAAAAAAGAGGCCAATAGCGGGCACAATAGGAATAGGGCATACGCGCTGGGCAACACATGGCATTCCCTCACAGTTGAACTGTCATCCTCATAGCGATTCCTCAAATACAATAAAGGTTGTTCATAATGGTATTATTGAAAACTTTAAAGATCTCAAAGACGAACTGATTTCAAAAGGACATTTCTTTAAAACTGAAACTGATACAGAAGTAATTCCTCATCTTATAGAAGAGGAATTAAAAAAAGGATCAAAAACAATCGAATTAGCATTACGCAAAGTAACAACGCAATTACAGGGCTCTTTCGCGTTAGGTATATTCAGTTTAGACGAACCACATAAACTTATAGCGGTAAGGCAGGGAAGTCCGCTCATTATAGGGGTAGGAAAAGACGAGCATTATATATCAAGTGACGTATACGCAATTATGGATCATACGCGTAAAATAATTTATCTTAATGACGGTGAGATTATCGTTTTAACATCAAATAATTATAAAATTACGGATTTTAAAGGCAGGCGTATAGAACCTGTTATAAAAAATGTTACCTGGGATAAAAATTCTATAGACAAAGGTGGCTATGAAAAGTATATGCTTAAAGAAATCCATGAACAACCAACGATTATCAGGCAGAATATAAGTATTAGGGTCCCAAAATTAAAAATGGGGGTCAGATTCGATGATCTGGGGATCCCTGATAGTGTTCTCAAAAATATAAATAAGGTATATATTGTTTCGTGTGGTACTGCGTATTATGCCGGATACACCGGGAAATACCTTCTTGAACATTTCACATCGCTTCCGGTTGAAACGGATCTTGCTAGTGAGTTTCGTTACAGGAAACCTAAACTGCTTAATAAAAACACCCTCATTGTTGCGGTATCACAATCAGGGGAAACGGCAGATACGTTGGCAAGTATTCGTGAAGCAAAAGAAAAAGGATGTCGTGTCTTGGCAATATGTAACGTTGTGGGCAGCACTCTGACCAGAGAAAGTGATGGAGTTATATACATAAATGCCGGGCCTGAGATATCTGTAGCATCAACAAAAGCGTATACAGCACAGCTTCTTTCACTGTATTTATTTACGATTTATCTTGCAAGGTTAAAAAATGAAATGAGTCAGGGTAAAGCACGTAAGCTTATTAAAGAATTACAGCTCGTACCGGACAAAATGGAAGAAATATTCCGTAACGAGTCTTATATAATAAATGTAGCTAAAAAATATCACAAAGCACAAAGCTCATTTTATCTTGGGCGCGGATTTAATTATCCGAATGCCCTTGAAGGAGCATTGAAAAATAAAGAGATATCATATATGCATGCGGAAGGTTATGCGGCAGGAGAGATGAAGCATGGGCCAATTGCGCTCATTGATAAATCATTTCCTGTTATATGTCTGACTACTAAGGGAAGTACTTATGATAAAATGATTTCTAATATAAAAGAAGTTGAAGCACGGAAAGGAAGAATCATAGCTCTTGCAACAGAAGGAGACAAAGGAATTAAGAGTATAGCTGAAACAGTGATCTATGTTCCTGAAACAATGGAAGAAATATCCCCGCTAATAAATATTATCCCGTTACAATTATTAGCTTTTTATATCGCTGAATTCAAGGGATGTGATATCGACAAACCAAGGAATCTGGCAAAAAGTGTTACCGTAGAGTAAGTAATAAAAACTAAAATAGTATGTACCGAATTAATATTTTTTTGACTATTTCTTATAGCTTAAAACTTTTTAAGATAGTTCTGTAATCTCGAACATTTTAATTTTTCTGTCAAGCCTATTGCGTGAAATCTTTAATATTTTGGCTGTTTTTGATTTATTCCATTTGAGTTCATTTAATATATTTAAAATGTGTTGTTTCTCAATGTCATCGAGTGATGTCAGACTCGTTTGAATGGTAGTTTTTGGCTGATATATTTCTGATGGAAGATGATCTGGAACAAGGACATCACCTGATCCAAGAACGACTGCTCGTTCAATAATATTTTTTAATTCTCTTACATTTCCCGGCCAATCATAATTCTGCATTATAGTTAATGCTTTTGGATCTATTTTTCTTACTTTACGGCCAATCTCTCTACTATTGAGGTCAAGAAAGAATTCTGCCAGTGGGGGGATATCGTCTCTGCGTTCACGGAGTGATGGAACATAAATTTCAATTACTTTCAGGCGATAATAAAGATCTTCACGAAAACGTCCATCTAGGATAGCTTTTTCAAGATTTTCATTTGTTGCGGACATAATGCGAACATCCACTTTTATTGTTTCTGTGCCGCCGACGCGTTCAAATTCACGTTCCTGTAATACTCGTAAAAGTTTTATTTGCGTGCTCTGTGAAAGAGAACCAATTTCATCAAGAAATATTGTGCCTTTGTTTGCGATTTCAAACCTTCCGATTTTACGCGCGCTTGCACCGGTGAAAGAGCCTTTTTCATGCCCAAAAAGTTCGCTTTCAAGCAGTGTTTCAGTCAGGACAGAACAGTTTACAATAATGAAATGTTGCCCGGCACGGGGGCTATTATTATGAATTGTTTTTGCTACAAGTTCCTTTCCAACGCCGCTTTCTCCGCGAATAAGTAACGTAGATTGGTTGTTTCTGACCTTCTCAATGATTTCAAAAATCTTTTTTATCGGTGGGGAATTGCCAATAATATCGTGTTTGAGAGATAAAATTTGTTTTAAATTTTTGTTCTCTTGATTGAGGTCCTCATGCATTTTAGCATTATCGATAGCAATCGCTGATTGATTTGCAACTGTTCCAAGTATTTGCATATCTTCATCTGAAAAAGAATGACCATCAACTTTATTGATAACTTCAACCGACCCAATAACACGATCATGGAGAGTTAATGGTACGCATAGTATATTTCTTGTAGGAAAATTTATTTTTTCGCTAATATTTTTTTTAAAACGATCATCTTTAGTAACGTCGGGGACATTGGCTATTTTACCTTCTTTTGCAACCCATCCGGCAATACCTTCACCAATCTTTAATGTGAAATGTTTTATTTCTTCAGATTTTAAACCAGTCGCTGTATTAAAATATAGTCTATTGTTATATTCATCAATGAGGAGAATTGAGCTTGCCTCAGCATTTAAAAGTTTGTTTGCAACATTCATCACAGATTCTAAAACATTCTCAAGTTTTAGCGATGAATTTATTATTGATCCGACTTGGAGCAAGGTATATAAATTTTCACGACTGAGACTGTCATAATTATTGTTTTCCATGTAGCCCTCATTTGGCATTGATTTGAATTAATTATTCCATTTTCTTAGGCGGTATTGTATACTGTTATTTGCTCATATGTCAATAATATACGTGCATTTACATACTATCTAAACACATGAATTATCATATACATAATTATAACAATAGAGCACCATCGATACATAGTACATGTTTTATAGCTCATGGTGTGGTAATTGTCGGGGACGTCAAAATCGCCAAAGACGTAAGTATATGGTATAACAGCGTTTTAAGGGCCGATGTTAATAAAATCATCATTGGAGAAAAAACAAATATTCAGGACAGCTGTATTGTTCACGTGGGACATAATGAGCCATGCATTATTGGTCGAGAGGTGACGATCGGTCATGGAGTAAATCTTCATGGGTGCACAATAAAGGATAATGCAGTTATTGGAATAGGATCGATTATATTGAGTGGAGCGATTATTGGTGAAGGTGCAATAATTGCAGCTGGAAGCATTGTCCCTGAGGGGATGCGTGTTAAGGAAAAGACTCTTGTGATGGGGCAGCCGGCGCGTTTTGTTCGAGAAATTAATGAACGAGATGTGCAAAAAAACTCTCAGTTGGCAGCTGAATATGTGGCACTGAAAAATGAGTACATGTAACAGGTAGCAGCAACCTCTAAAATATCTCTAACGATAAAAAAAGGAGATTGTATATGACGAATGCTAAAAAAAATATTAAAAGAAAGATATTTGTATCAAAGAGGATACAAGGATTATTTGCGCTATATACAATAATGTCTCTTTTTGCGATAGTGTTCTTTTTAGGTGCAGAATTCTTTATTTCGTTTTCTGAATTCTTTGGTGTCGGTACCATGACGCAGTCTTTTGTGTTTTTGCATACAAGTCAGGTTGCAAAAATGATCGTTCTTGTTGGGTGGGGACTTCTTTGCTATTCAATGGGCGTTCTCTTGGAAAAAAACAAATTTGCGGGCCCAATGGTGAATTTTAAGCGGAGTATGCGTGCTATTATCTCCGGAAAAGATGATACAAAAATTAGATTAAGGGAAAATGATTATTTTAAAGAGCTTGCCAGTGATATTAATGTGCTGGTTGAAAAGTATCAATGTGAGAAAAAAAGAAACAGTGAAATTATCAATAAAATAATTGATGAAGCGAGTACAGTTAAGAATGCAGCTCGTAGTGGTGAAAATACTGACCAGATAAAGAATGCGTCAGAATCAATTATGAGCATGTTGAACGAATTAAAACAATCACAATCCTGCAGCTCAAAAACTGATCGCGATTAACGTATATCATGATAATAAAAGATAACGGGGACAAAGATAAAGCCATACGATCAATAAATGATTTAAGAAGTAAGATAGCCTACCATAATTGGCGGTATTATGTTCTTGATGATCCGGAAATTACTGATGGTGAGTATGATAATCTTTACAATAAACTTGTTCACTTAGAAGAAGCCCATCCTGATTTAATTACTTCTGATTCTCCCTCACAGCGTGTTGGTGCCGTACCGCTTTCGTCATTTGACTCGTTTAAACATCCCGTTCCTATGCTTTCACTTTCCAACACTTATACAGAAGAAGATGTCCTCAAATTTGATGAGCGCACAAAAAAAACGCTTGGTGTTGAGAAAATTGAATATGTTGTTGAACCAAAGCTTGATGGCCTTGCGGTTGAATTAGTATATGAAAAAGGTATTTTCAGTATAGGGGCAACAAGGGGGGATGGATTTATCGGAGAGCAGATCACCGCTAATTTAAAAACTATTCGTTCGATTCCACTTTCTTTAATAAGCGGCGATCTTAAAATTCCTGATTATGTATCTGTACGTGGAGAGGTAATAATGAAATTGCATGACTTTAGGATGCTGAATGAAACTCGTCTCAATAAAGGTGAGCAGCTTTTTGCAAATCCTCGCAATGCTGCGGCAGGTTCTGTGAGACAGCTTGATCCTAGGGTTACCGCAACACGTCCGCTAGATATATTTTTTTATGCAATAGGGAGCATGCAGGGGATCAATGTATCATCGCAGAATCAATTACTTGAGTTGTTTCCTCAATGGGGGCTCAAGGTCAATCCACTTGTCACGGTTGTAAGCGATATTCGTCAGGCTATGACGTATCATAGCGAGTTGTATAAAAAAAGAGACACACTAGACTATGATATAGATGGAATAGTGATTAAAGTAAACTCTTATGCATTGCAAGACACACTTGGCACTATTGCGAGGAGTCCTCGGTGGGCGGTAGCGTATAAGTTTAAAGCTCGTCAGGCAACTACGGTGATAAACGATATTATAGTGCAGGTTGGCAGGACAGGAGCGCTTACTCCTGTTGCAATAATGAATCCGGTCGAGATTAGCGGAGTTGTTGTTGAACGGGCCACGCTGCATAATCAAGACGAGATCATAAAAAAAAATGTGCGTATTGGAGACACTGTTATAATAGAACGTGCAGGGGATGTTATCCCGGAGGTTGTTAAAGTCGTTCTAACAAAACGTACCGGTAGAGAAAAATTATTTACAATGCCAAAAAAATGCCCGGTGTGTGGAGCAGACGTGCGTAAAGATGAGAATATGAGTGTGTATCGGTGTGCAGGGCTGTCTTGCAGTGCCCAGTTAAAAGAATCGATAAAACATTTTGCTTCCAGGAAAGCTATGGATATTGATGGTTTGGGAGACAAGCTTATAGAACAGCTGGTGGATAAAAAAATGATTAGGAATATAAGTGATTTATACAAACTCACAAAGGAACAACTGCGAGATATGGAACGAATGGGAGATCTGTCAGCCGGCAACATTATCCGTGCAATTAAGGATAGTAAGGGGCCTACATTAGCTAAATTTGTCTTTGCCCTAGGGATACGTAACGTAGGAGAGCAAAGTGCAAAGTTGGTTGTTCAGAAATATAGATCATTAGATGCTCTATCCATTGTGCCGTTTGATGATCTCGTGACTGTAAAAGAGATCGGTCCGGAAATAGCATCAAGCATTGTCGCGTTTTTTAATAATGATGAGAATAAAGAAATATTAGATAATCTTAAAAAAGCTGGTATTGAGTGGCATATTGAAGAAGAGATAAAAAACAGGCCATTTGAAGGAAAAATATTTGTGTTTACCGGAACACTAAAAGATCTCTCACGTGATGATGTAAAAAATATTGTAGAACGTTTGGGTGCACGTGCAAGTTCATCGGTGAGCAAAAACACTGACTACCTGGTTGCGGGTGAATCTCCGGGATCAAAGTATGAAAAAGCAAAAAAACTGGGAATTAAGATACTTACGGAAAAAGAATTTGTTGCTATCATTGAGCAATGAGTTATATGCTTTATCAAAAGAGGAGAAAAAGAGTGGAATTTTCTAGAAAACAAATGTTTTTATTTTGCTGTCCTGTGGTTTGTGGCCTATTGTCTACATTCTTTTGTCTATTTTGTATCGTGGCAACATCCTATTCAGAGGAAGTCTCCGGGAATTATGGGGCGGAATCAGCGCTGGATGTTAACATTGAGGAAGAAAGTTCAGTTACTGAAACTGGTAAAATGTCACGTGTCAAAATAGGAGAGGAATTAGCATTAAAGGGTAAGTATGAAGAAGCAATGCACGAATTTGAACGGTCGATAAGAGAAGATCCTTATAATGCAAATGCTTATCTTCAACTTGGGTTGATTTATTTCTATGTAAAAAATGACCCAAAAAAAGCAGTAGAGCTTATTAAGCAGGCGCTAGAGATTGATCACACGTTAGTTGATGCGTATTATAACCTGGGCTATATTTATGCGAAAGCAGGACAACATGATGACGCCATTGATCTTTACAGGAAAACTATAGAAATTGCCCCTAATTATGCAGAAGCGCATTATAGTTTAGGTATCGTGTATTATTATTTTAAAGATATGGTGCCCGAAGCAGAACATGAGTTTAAAGAAGCCTTGAGATTAAGGCCAAATTATGAGCAGGCACATTTTTTCCTGGGAAACATTTATGGCGGCCAAGGAAAATATGATGAAGCGATAAAAGAGTTTAAAATAGCTTTAGAGATAAACCCAAAGTATGCAGAAGTGCACTTTTTTCTTGGCAACATTCTCGGAGGACAAGGCAAGTTTGAAGAAGCTATTGACGAATTTCAAATGGCTCTTATGTCAAATCCAAACGATGCAGAGATACATTACAAGCTTGGCGTTATATACGACAAGATGGGTGTTCAAGATGAAGCTATTAAGGAATTTCGTACAGTGTTAACGTTAAGCCCAAAACATGTTGAAGCAAACAATAATTTAGGGTTCATATATGCGAAGCAGGGAAATTATGATGAAGCGATATTTGAATTTAAAAGGGCATTAGAAGTAAATCCAAAATATGTTAAGGTGATGAATAATTTGGGTATAGTGTTTGCCGAAAAGGGTGAATATGAGAAGGCATTAGACAGCTTTAATAATGCTCTTGCAATAAAAGAAAATGACCCTGAAGCTATTTATAATATTGGTATGACCTACTGGAAAAAAATCCGCGATTATGATGAAGCAAAAAAATATTTTCAGCAATATATTCAATTAAGGCCCAATGATGAGACTACTTACGAGGTAAAAAAGATTCTTGGAAAGATCGATCAGGACAAACTTATCCATAAACAAAGAACACAGGAGATTATGGTTGAAGCATTATCAACGCCGGACGATGACACGTCTGAACATTATACGCGAGCTGTCCAGTTATATACTGAAGGGAATATTGATAAGGCTCTTTCAGAATTTAAAATTGCGGCAGAAAAACAAGAAAACGAGACAAATGCGCGTATCTACATGGGAGTGATACTTAATCAAAAAGGAAGAGTAGATGATGCAATAGAACAGCTGGAAAAATCTATAGAGCTAACTCCTGATAATCCGGATGCGTATTACAACTTAGCTCTTATATATGATAAGGTAAAAAACAATAGCGCTAAAGCGCTTACCAATTATAAAAAAGCTATTAAATATAATAAAGACTATCTCGATAGTTACAGCCGAATGGGTGATATATATGCTCGTACAGGTAAAATAGATAAAGCAATGAAACAGTACGAAAAAACTATAGAGCTTGATACTAATTATGCAAAAGGATACAGCAATATTGGTATATTGTTTAATTCTAAAGGCGAGTATAGAAAAGCGTTAGACAATATTCAAAAAGCTATTAAAATAGATCCTAATGACCCGATCTTCTATAATAATCTTGCAAACGTGTATCTTGAAAACAACAATTATACGAAAGCGAGAGAAACTATTGCACGTGCAGTTGAACTTGATCCGGATTCAGCTATTAGCCATTGCACTTACGGAGAAATATTAGAGAGTTTAAAGGAATATGATCTTGCAATATATCATTTTGAGCAGGCAACAAAAGATATGAAATGGCGACCATATGCACGACGAAGGATTCGTGCGATAAAAAGTAAAAAGAAATTTAACGAGTAAAATCGATGAAAGTGTAGATAGTTATTGACTTTATCGGTTATTTGTAATACTGTGGCATTTGTGATTTCGTACCAACAAAACCAAAAGGAGGGTTTAGTATGAATAAGGCTCAATTAGTTGAATCAGTAGTAAAGGAATTAAAGATCTCTAAAGCAGCTGGTGAAAAGGCTGTTAAGTCAGTTATTGTATCTATTAAAAAAGGTCTTAAGAAAGACAAAAATGTACAGCTTATTGGTTTTGGAACATTTAGAGTTGTTAACAGAAAAGCAAGAGCAGGCAGAAACCCACAAACAGGCGAAAAGATCAAAATTAAAGCAAGTAAGTCTGTTGGTTTCAAATGTGGTAAAGACTTAAAGAAATCTCTGTAATATTTATTACAGGTTAATTAAAAGCCCCGAATTTTATATCTATAAAGTTTGGGGCTTTTTTTTTGTTTGTATGATATTATTTTGGATGTTATGGAAGAAAAAAATAATATAAATTTGTTTGCATACGGCACTCTTTTAAGTGATTTTAATCTCCGTATTATTACCAGTAAAGAATTTTCGCGTAAAGAAGCGATACTACTTAATTATCGTAAAATAACTCCGAAAGACAGCTATCCTTTTATTGTTCCCAAACGCGGTAAAGTTACGACAGGGGCGCTTTTATTTGATGTGGATCCCGAATCCTTGAAAGCAATAGATAAGTATGAAAATGTAGGAACCTATTATCATCGCAGAAAAGTTAAGGTGCAATCGGATGGTGAGCTGGTTGATGCAGAAGTGTATATTGGTATAGTCAAAAATATAAAAAAGGTGATGGGTGACGGGACAGACATAACTGATAGAATAGAAGATCAGCTTGAAGTAAAAATTAATAACCTCATAAAGGAAAGTAAGGCCTCAGAAGCAGATAATCTATTTGAAGAAAATCTATCTCTAAGAATTAAAAAAGAACTTTTAGGAAGCGCGGTAGAGACGATTATAAAAGCGCATTATGAGTGGCTTAATTTACCAACGTTTATGATAGAAAAAGCGCTTCACGCAGACAACCTTCCAAAATTGGAACGTATCAGAGGAAATGCTGAGGTTATACCGTATTCTGACAACTATATAGATTTTGCTGTTAGGCATATAGTATTTAATCAAGTTGAAGAAAAGATACGCCATGATTTTCGTGGGAGTGTGAAGGTCGCAAGCGAATATTATATGCATTCAATATCAATGATGCTTGCTCTCAAATTTTTAAATGGTCAGAAATCTGTTTTGAAAAACATGATGAAAGACATGGGCGCAGATCATTATGAGATGTCATTAGGGTATATCGACTATGCGCGAAAAGGTATTTTAATAGCTGATGCAATATACGATGAACATGAGCTGCGTGAACTCATAACCTGGGTAAAGGAATTTCGTGCGGGTGGGAAAACACCACTCGGTGCAGAATTGGAATTTAGCAATATCGGAAAGAACGCGATAACAGCTTCTCCCGGCCAAGATCCGCATTATGACAGTTTTTATTATTTTGATGATTTTGATTTATCCCGGCGCTTATGGAAACTTGGCGGACATGTTGATTCTCATCGATATGTTACAAGCTCGCAAGACCGGCAACGCGGTTTTCTTGAATACGCATTTGGCCGGTACATGATTTTAGGAGACCTATCAAAGCCGGTGACACACGATCCTTGGATATTGGCACATTTGATCAGTGAGGGCATTGAATTTGCCTGTGTATCTCCACATAGTCTCCAGATATCAATACAAATAAACGCTCCCTCGGACTGCCTTGAACCTTCTAAAGAATCGCATCTGATATGCTTGTTGCTTCTGGGAGGTGATATTGGATATGATGAGCACGGACGATTAAGAGAAAAAAGGATTTTTTATAATGAAGTTGTTGATAATTTTGGCAACATAAACTTTTCGCATGAAAAAGTGCACAATTACAGTGAAGATGACGGAACAAAGAATTCTCATACAGTTATAGAATACGGTTTTCCGCGGCTTCGAGCAGATAATGATTACGAACCATTAATCGCAGCGTTAAAAGGCTATCAGATTGAAGCGAACCCAAGACCACTTAATCCGGTATCTGAAGAAAGAGGATTGTTGTCAATATCAATGGATGAAAAAGAGGATCTTATAAACTGGGCTCATTCGCCGTGGGCACTTTCAAAGGATGATATCAATGGGTTTTTAAGTATCGTTGAAAAAGGTCTTATGACCGAAGATAATGGCCGGCCAGCACATAGTAAAGAATATATAGCCTGCATATTACAGAAAATACACGATTTAATGGTTACAAAAAACGAATTCATTAAAAGTTCAAAATAATCAGTGTAAAAGGCGGAGGGTTTTATGGAGCTTTCTAACGTACTAAAGAAAAGAAAAAGTATCAGGTCATATATTCCTAAGCCTGTTGATAGGGATCTTATCTTAAGGTGTATTGATGCTGCGCACCTTGCGCCTTCAGCTTGTAATATACAACCATGGAAATTCATTATAGTCGATGATCCTGATATCAAAGAAAAACTTATAAACGAATCACTTTCAGGAGTACACTCATTTAATCAATTCGTGCAGAATGCGGGCGCATTGGTTGTTGTTGTCGCACGAAAAGATCTTTTAACCCATAAACTGTTTGCATCATTGCAGGGAACACAATTTTACTTGCTAGATATAGGCGCTGCATGTGAGAATTTTATACTTAAGGCAACTGAATTAGGCATTGGAACATGTTGGCTCGGGTGGTTTAATGAGAAAAAAACAAAGAAAATACTGCATATACCAAGAATGTTAAAAATCCCCTCAATTATTGCAGTTGGCCATTATGACGAAACAGAATATGAAAGCAAAGAACGTCAAAGAAAGAATATTAAAGAAGTGTATTCGTTTAACAGATATGAAAAAATACCGGGAGAATGATATATGCAAGCTGATGTTGGAAAACTAGGGAAAATTGTTGTTGCAAAATTTGAGCATGGTGAAGATTTTATTGGAGGTCTTGAAACACTTTCAAAAAAACATAAAATTAAGACCGGATTGGTGTTTTTTCTTGGTGCTTTAAAGGGTGCAGACATTGTTACCGGTCCGCAAAAAGCGGTAATACCGCCTGAGCCGAATTGGAATACCTTTAATGATGGTAGGGAAGTTTTCGGTTTTGGAACAATTTTTTATGAAAAAGGGAAACCAAAACTCCATCTTCATATGGGGGCAGGTAAAAAAAGTAAGACTTTGGTCGGCTGTATACGTAAAAATGCGAAGATATACCTTGTTATCGAGGCATTTATGTTAGAGATAAAGGGAATCAATGCGCGTAAAGAGCTCGATCCAAAAACAGGCTTAATTATGCTAAAAATATTATCGGCTAAATAAGTGAAAATAATCAAATATTTACTCATTATTATGGTGTGTCTACTGGGGGCGATATTTGTAAGTATCGCGTTGTCACCATATTGGATTAATCACCATTCTATCAACAAGCATATTCGAGCATATGTTGAAAATTATATTAATCGTGCGATACCTGGGTCAACTGTCACAATAGAAGGATATGAAACAGATGTATTCAATAGAACAATTTTTCATAATGTCACGGTCCTCATAAAACTGAACAAAAATAAAACGACTCGTGTAACATTTGACAAGCTGATTATCACTCATCCCATACAAAAGCTGCTGAATAAGGAAGTTATCGGTGAAGTATTGTATGGATCGTCATATCTCCATTATAAAGTGGCTATTGGGGATGATATCAGTGAGAAAAAAATATCATTTAAAACAAATTGGATTGATCTCGAAGAGCTTAAATACAAGTTTTTAAGGAAACTGTATCCTGAGATATTTAAATATATCGGATTCAAAGGGAAACTTCTTATTAATGGTGAATTTATATTTACGGATAAGAAAGCATCGGTGAACGGGATGGTTAAGTTATCTAGAGTTGATGTTGATTTACGTGCGCAGAACATAAAGTTTAAAGAGGTTAATGGTTATATACCGTTTCATGAAGATTTTACCGGGGAACTATCAATTGATCCGCACGTCGGAATAATAAGGATAAAAGAACTGTCGTACGGGAAATTAAAGCTGAAAGAATGTCGAGGGTTCCTAACTTACAATAATTTTAGTATAGAGTTAGATCCTTTGCAGTGTTCATTTTTTGGTTCTGAGCTAGATGGATATGCAAAGATTTGGTATGAAAAGAGTATTGTGTGTTATGATTGCACGGGTGTTTTTTATAAACTTGATTTCAGGCAAATAAAAGATATTGCCGGTAAAGAGAAATTTGATGCGTCAGGATACGGTGCAGGAGAAATTATTCTTTCAGGCAAAGGAAACTATGTAAAAAACATATCGCTTAAAATTGATGCTTTGCAGCCTGGAGGGACAATCAGTGCCGCGTTTCTTAAAAACATTTTAAATTATCTTCCAAAAGGTGATTTGCGGAATAAAGTTGATCTTGTGCTTGATAAAGAACATGATTTTCAGTTTACGAAAGCAATGCTACGATTTGCAAAAAAGAAAGATGTGTATCAGGCATACTTGTTTCTTGATGGGCAGCATTTGTTAGAGTTTACCATAAATATCGATCATGAAGTCATTCGTGATCTATTAGAAATCTTTTAATGAGAGGAGGATTTTGTGAATAAACCGTTAATGATTGGATGTGTAACAGTTCTGGCAGTTATAGGTGCGTTTGTTGTTGGCTGTAGAGTTGAAACTGTTGGTGATCCGGATAAACCAATAAAGATTGAGGCACATATCACCGTTGATATACGCCAATTAAAAGATACTGCTGTAGATATTGAAGATATGGTAAGTGGTGACAAACCCGCCCCACAAGCATCTCTTCGCTCAGTTCCTGAGTTTATATTTTCTGTCTTTGATATTGATAACGCTTGTGCTGCAGGTAGTATGTCACTCAAATTTTCTACCCCTGAGACTGATAGAGCCATTAATGCACGTAGAAATAGATTTGGTGACTTGCAGAATTATAAGAACCAAGGGCTTGTTGGAGAAGGAAACAAAGGGTATGTTGTACAGCTTGGTGGTGGCGGCAACGTTAAAGCGCTTGTTGACACGGAAAACAATGATAGAAGCATTATCTATCATGCGATCGTAGAACAAAACGGCATGGCTTCTTCTGACATTGCTATAGTGCAAAAAACTTTTGCTGAAGTACAAAGAGAAAAAGCATCAAATGGCCAGAAAATACAGCTCGGGTCAGGACAGTGGATTACTAAATAGCGTTTAGCGTATAGCGTATAGCGGATAGTTTATAGCTTATAAAACACCGCGTAGGTTGCCTAAGGGGATTCCTACGCGGTGAAAAAAAATAGGGAAATTAAAGGGGATATAAAGATGGTATTGTTTTTATTGGGTTTGATGGTTTTGATGAACGCGCTTGCGTTTACGGCAATACGGTTCGGCATGGAAAAAGTCCCGGATGGTCCTATACTGAGTACTATACTTAAAGGTATTGGTAATCCGCTTGTCTTGGTAGGTGTTGGGCTGCTTGCATCCGGCATGCTTTTATATTTTTATGTTTTATCAAAACTGGAGCTAAGTATTGCATATCCGACGGCAATAGGCCTAGAAACTATTTTTGTTTTGGCATGTGCATGGGTGTTTTTGAAGGAACCGATAACGTTTCCTCATTTGATTGGTATAGCGTTAATTTTGGTTGGGATAATATTGATAAAACATTAAAACGCGAGCCGCGTTTTAATGTTTTATCAAATAGCGTATAGCGGGTAGCGTTTAGCGTATATATTTTTGTTTTGTAATAGATGATTGGGTTCTAGGAGTTAACTCTGGGTGATTAATAATCTTACATTTAAAATTACAAAAAATGATCTCCCTCAAAGGCTTGATAAATATATTTTAAAAAAAATAGGGACTTCGTCCCGTTCATTAATTGCTGACGTGATTTCCTCAGGCGATATACTTCTCAATGATAAAAAGACACAAAAGGGGAAACTGTTAAGACAAAACGACAGTGTCAAAATAGTAAAATTATTGGAAACATGTGATATAAAAGTTATTCCGAACAAAAAGATAAAGCTAGATATCATTTATGAAGATGAGAGTCTTTTAATAATAAACAAACCTTCCGGAATACCCGTTCATCCTATAAAGCCAACAGAGACAGATACCTTGTCTAATGCCCTTGTAGCATATAATCCTAAGTTAAGTAAAATTATTGAAGATAACCCGCTTTTCCCGGCATTTGTGCACAGATTAGATACTATGACCAGTGGCGTAATTGTTGCCGCTAAGAATATGGCTACCTATATGTATATGCGAGAACAGTTTAAGAAGAGGAAAGTAAAGAAGATATATTATGCGTTAGTTGAAGGTATCGTTAAAAAAGACGGTGAAATAGATAACTATATGGCGCATGATCCAAAAGATAAAAAGCGGATGGTGGTATTAAAAAGTTATGATAAGGCCCGAAGGGTACTTCGTGCCATTACAAAGTATACAGTTAAAAAAAATATGGAAAGCCATACTGTGGCTAAAATACAGATAAAGACGGGTGTTATGCACCAGATACGATGCCACATGGCATCAATAGGCCATCCGTTAGTGGGGGACAAGATCTATAATAAAAATAAGTGTGAAGAAGCTTTTTTACATGAAAAGAGGCGAAGCCTCCATGCGTATGAGATAGGGTTTATATATCCGAGAACGAGAGATAAAGTTACATTTACATCAGAATTACCGAATAATCTTAAATAAATGACTTTACGGGCACAGTATTTTATTGACAGATTGCGCGATCTCTATACAATTATTCCTAAAAATAAATGGAGGAGAGTCGAAATGATAAAAAAGCTTTTTATAGT
Source organism: Candidatus Ancaeobacter aquaticus (assembly GCA_030765405.1). Classification (NCBI taxonomy): domain Bacteria; kingdom Pseudomonadati; phylum Candidatus Auribacterota; class Candidatus Ancaeobacteria; order Candidatus Ancaeobacterales; family Candidatus Ancaeobacteraceae; genus Candidatus Ancaeobacter; species Candidatus Ancaeobacter aquaticus. The sequence continues at coordinate 36,583 of JAVCCP010000051.1, forward strand.
AGTGGCAATAGCAGTAATGGCATTAACAGCGTCAAATGTATTTGCATTTACAATAACAAATGGCGATTTTGAAAGCGGGTCAGCTGGTTGGCTTGGATACGATCGAGATGGGGCAGGTACAGCGGCAGGATCATTCGCAGCTGATACGTTTCCTATTCCTTCAGCAAGTACAGGTGGAACTGATTACGGGGCTGGTAAATATACAGCAGCTATTGCTGACAGTAAATCATGGTTCCTTTATGTCAATTCAGCTGATAGCGTTGGGCAAGCATCTTATTCTGGTTTATATCAAGATATTAATTCAGGTTTTAGCATAGGTGACACTGTAGGGGTATCGGCTCGTCTTGTTACACTAGATGCGGGTGCAGATCGGTTTTCTCATATAAAACTTGAGTTTTATGATGCAGACGATGGGACGATTTCTGATAGTGATTCATCCTCTGGAACTGAGGGTGTGAATAAGGCGACAACAACATATGGTTATGGGGAAAATTTAACGTTAGTATGGACAGCAACTGTCCCTGACACTACTTCATACTTCAGGGTAAATTTGATTTTAAATACAAATGCGGATGCTTCTGATGCAAGTGCTATGTGGGATAATGTAAGCGCCGTTCCCGAACCATCTACCGTAGGACTTTTCGGTATAGGGCTCATAGGTTTAGTTGGTGCTGGTGTGAGAAAATATAGAAAGAAAAAGATATAAACTTTTTCTTTCAGCTATAAGTTATGGTAAAAGAGCCCCGATAATATCGGGGCTCTTTTTTTTAATTAGCGAGATTTGATATGTTGTTTCAGTTTTGCCAAAATATGTTTTTATGCGCAACGAAAAACAACCGGGGAGAAGTCACAGTGAAAGTGACGAAGTCACAAAAAAGGGGACAGTCCCGAATTATTCAAGAATAATAGGGACAGTCCCCTTTTTTTAGAATCGCAAACCGTACAATGAGTTTTTAGCACCCAAAACCCAGCACCTAGAGCCTTTTTCTATAGTCTTATGGCTAATCTTTTATCCAAAAGAACTTGGTTAAGAAAGATCCCTTTTTCTAAAACAATTAAAGGGTTATCTTCATTTTTTGAGTAAAAAATATCCATTTAAAACCGGACATTTTAACTTTGGGTTGACAAGAAGTCACATATTTATTGACAGATTTGCGTAAGCATACATAATTATTCCTAAAATAAAGTAGAGGAGAGTGTCTACATGATAAAAAAACTTCTTATAGCAGTATCGATTGCAGTCATGGCATTAACAGCATCAAATGTATTTGCAATAACAGTTGGTGATCCTGGATTTGAACTAGGGTCATATTGGTCGTATAATTCAGGGACGAATGCTTCTAGTGACAGAACAAATACGTTTCCTCCAGATGGGTATGCTAGTTACACATCGGCAATAGCTGATACTTATTCAGCTTTTATGAATGTGGAACAAGCATCTGGCTTTGCTCAGGTATATCAGCAATTTACAACTGGTTTTTCTGAAGGAGATATGGTGGGTTTATCTGGGAGAGTGGTGCAGTTTGACGGTGAAGCGGATCAGAGATGGGGGCAGATAAAAATTGAGTTTTATAATGGTGTTGACCCGATTTCTGATTTTGTTTCAACAGAGGGATTTGAAGGGGTTAATTATGTTTCAGGCACTTATAACTACGCTGCTGCAACAACAATCAGTTTTCAGAAAGAAGTTCCTGCTACTTGCGATAAAGTTGTTATAGTATTTGAAGTGGTAACAGGAGGATCACCTAGCGGGAATGCTAGTATGTTGGTAGATTCAGTTCAAGCAGTCCCAGAACCATCTACAGTCGGACTTTTCGGTATAGGTCTTATCGGTTTAGTGGGTGCTGGTGTAAGAAAATATAGAAAGAAAAAGATATAAACTTTTTCTTTCAGCTATAAGCTGTAAGTTTTAAGCTATAAGATATGGTGAAAGAGCCCCGATAATATCGGGGCTCTTTTTTTAATTAGTGGAATAGTAAAAATAGTAAAAGTGACGAAGTCACCAGCGGCACAAAAAAGGGGACAGTCCCCTTTTTTTACAAACCGTACAATGAGTTTTTAGCACCCAAAACCCAGCACCTAGAGCCTTTTTCTATAGTCTTATGGCTAATCTTTTATCCAAAAGAACTTGGTTAAGGAACATACCTTTTTCTAAAACAATTAAAGGGTTATCTTCATTTCTTGAGTAAAAATATCTAAAAAAAGATTGCGTTAAGTCATATCTAGCATGGTTATACAGTTAAAGAAATAGGTGAGTATTTAAATGCTCATTATTCAACAGTTAGTAAAATCCTGAAAAAATCACAATTCAAGACCTGATCCCTTTTTTACTGCTTGTTGATGATAAGATCTATAATAAAAATAAGAGTGGAGAAGCTTTTTTACATGAAAAGAGGCGAAGCCTCCATGCGTATGAGATAGGGTTTATACATCCGAAAACACAAGAGAAGGTCACATTTAAATCAGAATTACCAAAAACTTTAAATTGAAAGTGACGAAGTCACATACATGTTGACAAATTTTGGTGAATATATATAATTATTCTTAAAATTAAATGAAGGAGAATCGAAATGACAAAGAAGTTTCTTATAATAATGGCAATAGTAGTAATGGCGTTAACAGCTTCAAATGTGTTTGCAATTACAGTATTAAATGGTGATTTTGAGTCAGGTGATGGTGATGTAGGTACTGCATCTAACTGGACCCCCTATTATTCATTCGGCGGAGGAAGTGCTATTTGGTATACGGAAAATGAATCTAAAACTTATCATTATCCACCTGATGGATATGCAAATTATACAACGGCAATAGCGGGAGATGGTTCATATTTTATTGAAACCAATGCTAGTGCAAAACATGCAGGTATTTTTCAAGATTTTACCACAGGATTTTCAGTGGGTGAGTCTTTGGTATGGTCAGCCCAGGTAGTTTCGTATGAAGCTAATGGTACTGATGCTTTAAAAGGGGCAATTAAAGTTGAATATTATGATTCTACTGATTTTGATAGTAAACTTAGTGAAAGTAATTCAAGTACCGATGCAGGTGCTTCTGCAGGTACTACATATATAAACGCTGCAAACACTTTAGATAGTGTTTTAACTATTGGTTGGACAAATGAAGTGCCGGTTGGAACACTGGGTATTAGATTGAACATTGTTTTGAATAATGATTCTCTAGGGGCGCAAGGTGCAGTATTAGTAGATAATGTTTCAGCTGTACCCGAACCATCTACAGTCGGACTATTCGGTATAGGTCTTATTGGTTTAGTTGGTGCTGGTATAAGAAGATATAGAAAGAAAAAAGCTTAACTCAGCTATAAGCTGTAAGTTGTAAGCTATAAGATATGGAAAAGAGCAGGGAGTTAATCCCTGCTCTTTTTTTTAAATTAGCGAGATTTGATATGTTGTTTCAGTTTTGCCAAAATATGTTTTTATGCGCAACGAAAAACAAACGGGGAGAAGTCACAGTGAAAGTGCCGGAGGTACAAAAAAGGGGACAGTCCCGAATTATTCTTGAATAATAGGGACAGTCCCCTTTTTTTAGGAGTACTCAAACCGTGAACCGAACACCACTGACAAAAAACAGTAAAAGTGACGAAGTCACCGAAGTTACTAGCACAGTCTTTTTGCTAATCCTTCATCCAAAAGCACTTGGTTAAGGAACATACCTTTTTCTAAAACAATTAAAGGGTTATCTTCATTTTTTGAGTAAAAAATATCTGTAAGATACCGGCCATATTTATCTCTACCGTGACTTTTGATTATAACGAACGGTAAATCTTTAAGTGTTTTTGAAACAAACTTAGATGCATCAATACCTTTTTTTGTCTCAATGGCTGGAGTATCTATACCACGCAACCTAATCTTTTGTTTAACCCATATTTTGAAACCGCAATCGATGTTTACCCAAATAGTGTCACCATCAACGATTTTTTTGATCTGTGCTTTATAAGTATATAAATGTCTACGATTAGTTGTTGCTGCAACAAACTTGTAGTTGTTTTTGGTTTTAACACTTTGTGCGAAATTGCCTTTAAAATTTGTTGTATCAGATTCCTTATAAATATTAAAACCACAATCAATAAGAAAATTATCTGTGTAGACATCTTTAAATATCTTATATGTGTAAAGCCTACCTTTCGAAACAGACAGTTTTTTCTTTTTTTTTCCAGAAAACTTTATGGGCGGAATTTCTTCCTCTTTATTTTCTTTAAGAAAAGTTTCTAATGCTCTGTTTGACAAGTTATCAGTCGAAACTTTAGATTCAATTAGATCTCTCTTTTCTTTGTCTTTAACCGAGGATAATAAACGGTAATGAGACCACTTTAGGTTTTCGGAGAGTTTAAAATCAGGATATGTATTATAAAATTGAGACATTTGGTAGAGGAGACGTTCACCAACAGAAAGATCTCGAGAAAGACTTTTATATAGTTTTTTGCCGTAATCAGCTCGATGCTTATTTTTTGTGAGGTGGTCAGATATCGATTTACCTATATTCCAGTATGCTGCGATCTTTTCCGTGTCATAAGCTTTTTGAGCACGAACAATGCCTTCAGCGATTTCTTTTTTAAGCTGTTTTAATAGCTTTGAGTATGGAGCTTCTGAAACAAGGGACGTAGTCATAAGACTATTATATAGATATTGCACGCTGTGTGCAATATCTATTTGGGGGGTGGTAAACACTACTAACAAAAACACTAAAAGTGAGGAAGCAACAGTGAAAGTGACGAAGTCACCGGAGGTACAGTGAAAGTGCTGGAGGCACAAAAAAGGGGACTGTCCCAATTATTCAAGAATAATTGGGACAGTCCCCTTTTTTAACACTACAAACAAAAAACAGTAAAAGCAACGAAGTTGCCGAAGTCACTCCATTTGTGGGAGTATTGATTCTTCCTCTTCTTTAAGTTGTTCCCATTTCGCTGTCTGAGACATGAACATACCACCTGAACGTAAATAGGTGCCTTTTTCAAGATATATTTCTTTAGGTACTTTACGTGTCATAAATATAGATTTCCACATCTTAACATTTTCAGCCGCAGGATAATTGAATAGTGTTGGGCTGAGATATACATTAGGTATATCACCGATTATTTTCTCGATTTTAGCATAATCTAGATTTGAGAAAGGTAGCCATATCGCTGTACGGTTACAATACCAAGCAATAGCCCACGGTATATCAGTAACAACCACTTCGTTAGGACCGACAAGCTGCTCAATAGTTTTCATTTGCTTTTCAGTTTGTGCACGAGCACTTTTCCCGCCACCAATAAACTTCGTGATAAGAGGGAAAATATTAATGAGAATAAATACCGTGAGTATTAGTAACTTCATTTTTCGTGAGATAGCAAAATATGATGAATCAACAGCATAGTAATAGTAATGTGCCGCAGCCATAATAATAAAAGGGATAAAAGGAACAAGGAGATTAGTGCCCGGATAAAAAAGGCTCATAACAATAAGAAATACAAAAGACGCAAAAATATAAAATCTTCGGAATGCAAATGTTCGCACATTTTCGTAGAGTACGAAAAGCGATACAAGGAAAAGCACCATGAGATAATTATTTGGAAGAAAAATGATTTGTCGGTATAGCGCTTGAATACCGTAATATGTTTTTTGCACAAGAGCCAGACCGAGAGCTTTGTTCGGTATATTTATGTCTCTTACGATACGTAAAAATGAGTTCCCCGGAAAAATATTCGAGAACATAATAGATTTATAAAATTCGAGTGTATAAAAAGGGTTGCCGGTAACAACATAGTTTCTGTATAACCAGGGAGATATTGAGAGAACAAAGATAAGCGTAAAATATACAATATGCCTTATTTTTTTGCTTTCAAACGAACTCATAATATGAAAAACAACAACAAAGTAAAGCAGCCCATACGCGTATTGTGACAAGAAACATAGTCCGAGTAAAAGACCTGCAAGCAGGGTAATGAGAACAGATTCCTCATTGAGGTAGTAGAGCACAAAGAGAAACAACATAAACATGAATATCAGAAACGACATGGGAAGACCCGAAATACTGTAATCAAGCATAGCAGAGTTTGTAATATATAATGCGAGCGTAAGAAACGCTGTTTTTGAATCAAAAAGTTTACATGCCATAAGAAATATAAGTGGGATACTCAAGAGATAAAAAAGACTGCTTGTAAGCGCAACAACACGGTCAGTAGCACCAAACACTCTAAACATGCCTGCAAGTACCATTGTGTAGAGTGGAGGGGCCGTTAGCTCAGGGTGATCGACGATATCAGGTGAGACTGTTAGTGCGTACGGCCTAATAAGTTTTGTGGTAAAACCTTCACCGGTAGCTACATTGCGTGCGATCTGTGCAGTATCCATTGCATCAATTTTTGTAAGCCCATCAAAGCGTATAGCATAAAACAGGAAAAATATGAGAAGACTTAAAAATACCCATAAAAGAATCTTTCCCGGAATTTTAATGTATTCCTCAACATTATCATTAAATTTAATAAATATTTCTTCTACACGACCAGCAAAAAACGATTTAAAAATATCCATGTGTTCTCCTTAGTATTCGTAACATTTAGTGTGTATATTACTCTATATCATTATTGTCTTCAAGTTTTTCCCAAAGTTGTTTGTCTGATATTATAACACCGCCAAAATCCATTGATTTTCCTTTATTGAGATCAATATCCCAGGGAAGATATTTGTGGAATTGTGCGTTAAGCCATACAGATATATTTTCTCCGGCAGGAAACGATCTGAGTAACGGACTCAAATAGATACATTGTATAGGGCCAACACTGCTTTTGATCTTGTTATAATCATCTCTATTATAGGGAATCCATACTGATTTACGGTTAGAGTACCATGCAATAGCCCAGGGAATATCAGAGATGATGACTTTATCAGCGTCAGTAAGTTGTTCTATTCCATTCATGCGGTTAACAGGATACGGGCTTATTGTGGCACCACCATGGACTAAAGATGTCATTAAGGGGTACATATTAACGATAATAAAAGCAAGTAACAGTAATTGTCTTATTCTTTTTGATAGGTTACGCGTGAAATGACCATTAATAATATATGTGATAAAATAGAAAACGGCATAAACGATAACAATAGGGATAAAAGGAATTAAGATATTAATTCCTGGATAATAAAGAGATAATATCAGAGTTATGGTAAGAAATAAGACCAATACTATTTTCTTGAAAGACAAAAGTTTGAGATTTTCTTGTTTTGCAAAAAAATACATTATAAAAAACGGCATAAGGTAATTTTGTGGAAGATAGAGAAGGTTATTATAATTAATATATATACCGTAGTAAAATTTCTTAATAATTAATGAAATGAATTGAAAAAAAGATATATCTATAGGACTCGTTGAGCATAACAAGTAATTTTCAGGAAATGTTGTTGTAAACATAAGCGGTTTTAAGAATTCAAGTGTATAAAAAGGATTTCCTGTAAGAACACTATTTCTTATGAGCCAGGGGCATGTAGTAATAAGAAAGAATACGGTGAAAAGAACGCATGCTTTAACTTTATCTTTTTTAGCGTCAATTGACATATAGATATAAAATAGTAATGGCGCGTACAGGAGTCCATAAGAGTATCGTGTGAGGTAGCACAGGCCAAGAATAATTCCGATTGCAGCAACTCTTACGAAATATCTATCGGGTATTTTGTAGAGCAAGAGTATAAGTATAAGAAAAAGGAATATGAGAAGAGATACGGAAAGACCTGAGATACTGTAAGAGAGCAATACCGGATTTGTTATATATAGTGCAAGCGAATATAAAGCGATACGTTTATCAAATAATCTCATGCATAAAAAGAAGAAGAGCGGAACACTCAGAAGATAAAATACAGCGCTAGATAAAGCAACGATCTTATCGCTTTTATGAAAGAATGATATGAAGCGTGAAACGATATAAGGGTTTAGTGGAGGCGTTATTATATCTGATTGCGGTAGGGTTGTTTTCTCGTTAATTGTTTTAGGAAGCAAAAAAGACGTTGTAAAACCTTTTCCTTTAGCTATGTTTTGTGCAATTTGCGCGTCATTTATTGCGTCAATTTCTATTAATCCGTTAAAGCGTATTGAAAAGAAAACAAAGAAAATAACGATGCTCAGTACAGTCCATAATAAAATCATTCCCGGAAGCTTCAAAAATTCATCTATGTTTTCAGATATATATATAATGATATTCTGAAACTTCTGTTTGTATTTAGATGTTAATGATTTTTGCATGGTTTAGTGTGCTCTTTCGAATTAAAGTATGATAGTATATAATGGAGAATTTGTTAATACTTATCATAAGGAATCTCTAAATGAGTAAATATCTTTGGTGTCTGATTATTTCTTTTATTTTGTTAAATCATATGGGCTATGCCGAAATAAATGAAGATGAACCCCGTCATTTGTCTAAGGCAAAAGCTGCTGAACGATACGCAAATAAAGGCGATTACAATAAAGCAATCGAGCTATACACTGGGTTAGTTCATGAATACCCCGGAAACGAATATTTTATAAAAAATCTTGCCTATTTATTTAAGAAAACGAATAGAGTTAATGATGCAGCCCAAATGTATCTTCTGTTGTTTAAAAAAGAAATTATGAAGTTAAAACAACAGGGCAAATACGAGTTAAGTCAAAAAGCACTAAAACAATACTATAATATCCAGTCTATTCATCCACGTGACCCAATGATATATGTAAGACTTGGTCAGGAACTTATGGTGTATGGCAAGCCCGAATGGGCAAAGAAAGAAGCTCTTAAAGCGCTTGAGACTGATCCGCAATGTTCTGATGCATATATTCTTCTTGCCCAGTATTATCAAAAACAAAGAGAAATAAGGAAAGCTGTTGAGGCTCTTGAAAAATCTGTTGCAATAAATCCTGATAACTGTCGTGCACGGAATAATTTGGGTGGCTTATATCTTCAGATGTACCGCTATAACGACGCTGAAAAAGAGCTCAAGAAAGCAATAGAAATAAAAGGCGATAGCGCACACAGCTATTATAATTTGGCAGTTTTATACCTACAGAGGAAGGAATACGACAGAACGATATATAATCTGCAAAAAACGCTGGAATATAATCCACTCAATATAAATGCAATTATCTTGCTTGCAGATGTATATTTTGCACAGAAAAAGGATTTCAGGAAAGCTCTTTCGTTGTATTACCGTGCAATGGACTATACGGGGCTCATAACAGGCAGCCAAGCAATTATTATTCAGAAGAAAATTGCGAATATTGAAGAATTACTAAAGAAAAAATAGCCACTATGACCAAAGAAAAGAAACTAAACATTATTATGATGCCTATGCCCAATGCATAGATAAAAGGACGTGCATATGTTATTAATTGAAAAAATAGTTTTTTTAAAGAAAGTATCACTTTTTGCTAGAATTGATTCAGAAGAATTAATGGCAATTGTGCAAATCGCGCAAGAAGAAAGTTACGCTAAAGATACACTTCTTTTTAAAGAAAGTGATTTTGGCGATAAATTTTATGTTATTGTGTCAGGTGTCGTTGAACTGATAAAAAAAGAAGGTGAGCAGGATAAGAAAATTGCGGAACTATCTTCCGGCGAATATTTCGGGGAAATGGCAATACTCACTGAAGATGGCAGATCCCTTACTGCGGTTGTTTCCGAGCCGGTTCTTCTACTGACCATTAATAGAGATGATTTTAAAAGCATTATTGATGAAATCCCATCATTATCTTTTCAAATATTCAAAGTTTTATCTGATCGCATAAAGAGTCTTTTATAAATTATGAATGCATACAAAAAGATACTATCAAAAATACGTAGTGAGGAAGCCATTAAGGTAATGCTTGCTATGTCTCTTTTCTTTATGATTCTCTTCGGAGGTTTCTTGGGCTTTAATGCTTCTATTGCGCTTTTCTTGAAGCGTGTTGGAGTAGAACTGCTGCCGGTTGTATATATCATTAATGCTTTTTTTATGATAGCTATGACTTTAGTGTATTCACTTTTTGCTGATCGAATAAATAATTTTACAATGGCTCTTGTTTTTTTTGCCTTGGATATAGTTCTAATACTTTGTTTAAGGATGGCTCTTACGTTCTCTTCATTTCTTGTTCCTATCATGCTTTTTATGTTTATGATTACGGTTATTAATTATGCCACCATACAATTTTGGGCAATGAACGATACACTGTTTTCGTTCATGGATTCAAAGCGATTATATCCGTTACTAGCGGCAGGTGGGACAATGGGCGCAATTGCAGCCGGTTTTTCGGCTAAGAAACTTGTCTATTATTTGCATTCTGAGAACCTCTTTTTTGTATCTATTGGGACACTGGGAATCGGAATGCTCATAATACTTATACTGAAACGGTACGAAACAAAAAAAGAAGTGAGACAAGTAAAGAAAATTGATCCGTCAAAAATTGTCAGTGATATGACCGATGGGTTTAGGTATGTAGCTAAATCAAGGTTGTTTGGCATTTTAAGTATAGTTGCGTTTCTCACTTATTTACTCAATTTCTGTATTGATTATAACTATAGCGATCTTATTCAGAAAAGTTTTGAGACCGAAGATCAGATGACAGTATTTTTAGGTTTGTGGACAGGGATATTAAATATACTTACTATAATAGTACAGTTTTTCTTCGCTTCAAAGATCATATCAAAATTGGGGATTGGTAACGCTGCGATGATCACTCCGAGCGTATTTTTTCTTGGATATCTCGGTCTTTCATTTAGATTTAGTTTAGCAGCCGGTGTTTTTGCTAAAGTTGTCCCTGCCTTTGTCAGGTTTTCAATAGGAAACCCGGTTACAAACATCATATGCTATCTTGCGGATGAAAAGAGCCGTGTAAAAGTACGTGTGTTCATTAACGTGTTTGTTATGTCACTTGGTATGCTCACTTCAGGAATAATCCTTAATGTACTTGTTAAACAATTCGGTGTATCTGCGGCAAGAATATGCATGCTGCTATTAATCCCGGGTATTGCCCTCATCATATTTTCACTAATGCTTAAAAAGAATTATAAAAAAGCAATCTTTGCCCTGCTAAAATCAAAGGATAAAACATCGATATTTTCATTCCTCAACCAGGTTGAGTTTGCAGATAGCGATATTGCCGATTCACTTGTTGAGAGCTTCAACAATGCTGACAATGAGAGCACTCTGGTACTTATAGACCTATTATCTACAACAGGTGAGAGTCAACGCAAAAGTGTTTCAAATCGGCATTATGAACAGTTTTCAGATGAATGTAAGGTCAAGTTTATTAATGTAAATGTATCAATTAACGATGAGGGCATGCTTAAAGAATTGGTTGCTAAGATAGAAAACGAACCAGATAATGTAAAAATTGCTCTTATGGAAGCTATAGATAAATGCAATACAGCTATAGATAAAAATGTGCTGCGGGGATTAAGTGAGAGCGATAACTCATTGATTAAAATCCATGCTCTTAAACTTCTATTTAAAAACGGTAATAAAGATGTTCTCAATAATATTAAAAGCTTATGTGCAGAAAATGACTCTACTGGCTGCAAAATTGAACTTGTTAGAATTTTGGGGGAACTTAACGTTCCTGAGATTAACACTCTTATTGTAGATTTATTAAAATCAAATGTGACTGATACGAGAAAGAAGCTTTCTTATGTTATACCTTCAGTGAAGAATGATTTAATAAGGCAAGCATGTTACGAGTGTGTTAAAAATGATAAAGAAAATGAGATTGAGTGGCTTAACATGGTTGCTCGCTGCAAAGATGATGTGTTTATTCCGATTTTGATAGAGAAATTGAAATCTGACAGGGATAGAGCTCGTAGAAAAGCGGTAAAAATATTAAAGTCGTATGAAACGATTCCTCATGGTGACTTATTAGATTTGCTTGTTGGTACAGGACGAGTAGAAGTAAAAAAAGCAATTGTAGCCGTTCTTGTAAATATAAGAGATTTTAACAGTGATGAACTAAAAAAACTGCAGGATGTGGCGTACAGTAAGTTAAAAGATGTATATGAGCTTTATCTCGTAAAAAAATCTTTTCAGAAGAATATCAAAACAGATGCAGATACATTGCTTATTGAGGCTTTGAGCGAAATGATCCGTAAAGGTGTTATTCTCATTTTAAATATTGTTGCAATATTAAAAAAAGACAAGAATATACTATTAATTTCAAAGAACATTTATAGTGCTGATAAACGCATAATTGACACTGCGATAGAAAGCCTGTTTATTATGAAGGAAGATGAGCTCATTGATGCGGTTATCCCACTGACGTATGTGCATTATATGAGTAAAATTGAGAAAATCGCATACGATAAATTTAAGATCAAGAAGAAAACAAAAGATGAAATGATAAAGTATCTCATCGGTGCGCAAGATGAGTGGTTGCGTATTACGGCCCTTAATGTTATTAGAGTTACAAAAAAAAGCATGACGTATGTCGATGATATTAAGGCCTTATCAGACACTCATAATCCTATTGAACAAGAATTAGTGAGCTTTCTAGCACAGTCACAATAGCGCTTTAATCAGAGATCCTTGTTATCACCCTGTCAAAATCTTTTGGATAAGACACTTTGAAAGTAAGTGTTTCTTTTGTCACAGGATGGTCAAGGGCAAGTGAGTATGCGTGTACAGCAGGCCTGTTGATTAACGGTGAAGCTATCCCATATTTAATGTCGCCAATAATTGGTAATCCAGAATGCCCGAATTGAGCTCTTATTTGATGTGGTTTTCCTGTTGAGAGAACGACTTCTATAAGTGAGATGTTTCTTACCGTATCAGGTAGTATATCTGTTTTTAGTGTAAACGTTTTTATTGTCTTGTATATCAGCTTTGCTTGAACACCATTCGGTGATATATGGACCATATTATTTTTTGTGTCTTTAACCAGATTATGCGTTAGAATGCCTGATAACTTTTTCGGTTTTCCGCGAACGAGGATATGATAGGTGCGTATTACCGTGTTTGTGCGAAACTGGAGAGAAAGACGGGAAGCTGCTTTTGAGTTTTTTGCAAAACACATTACACCAGATGTGTTTCTGTCAAGACGATGTACTAGCCCCAAAAACACATTACCTTTTTTATTGTATTTTATTTTTAGGTATTCTTTTGTGATAGTAAGCATATCACTGGACTCTGATATATCTTTTTGAGATAAAATACCCGCAGGTTTATTGATAACAAGGAGCATATTGTCTTCATAGAGAATTTGAGGGGCAAGATTTGGCATATTTGTAGTTGTCTAATTTAGCGTTTTAGATTACTTTATTTTAATAATAATATAACCTTTTTAAAATTAATGCAAGAGGTTGAAAAATAGTAATATATGAAAGGAGTCTCACAGTATGGTCGAACGATCCGATCTTTTGAAACGTCGTGCGGGAATTGCTATACCATTATTCTCGCTTAATGAAAAAGATAGCTGGGGAATTGGTGAAATAGGCGATGTCTATTCACTCATAGATTGGTTGGCTGAAACAGGGCAATCTTTATTGCAAATACTGCCGTTTAATGAAATGGCTCCCGGGGAAAATAGTCCTTATTCAGCATTAAGTATTTTTGCAATAGACCCAGTCTATATATCTATAGATAAGAAAAATATAATAGATCAAAAAGATTTGAAAAAATGCAATAAATCACCAATACCGTACACAGAAATTAGAAATATCAAGTTGGGTTATCTGAAAGAATCATTTAAATCGTTCAAAAAATCCCCCCCAGAGGCTTTTAGCGGATTTTTAGATATAAACAGCTGGTGGTTGCATGATTATGCGCTATTTAGGGTGTTAAAGGAAAAAAACAATTGGTACAGTTGGACGCATTGGCCCCAAGAATATAAAGATAGAAATGTTGATGCATTAGAGAAATTTGCTAAAGAGGAAAGTGATCTAATACTCTTTCAAAAGTATGTTCAATGGGTTGCATGGGAGCAATGGGTAAATCTGAGAAAATATGCGGAATCCAAAGGTGTCTTATTAAAGGGGGATGTTCCCTTTGCGCCATGTGTTGAAAGCGATGTTGCATGGGTTCATAGAGAAATTATAGATCCTAATTTTACTCTCGGCGCACCGCCTGATGCTTTCAGTGCGGATGGTCAGAAATGGGGGTTACCGGTATACCATATAGGACATATGGAAGAGAGAGAGTTTAGTTATTGGCGTGCACGTGCGCAATGGGCTGATAGACTGTTTCATATATACAGGATAGATCATGTTGTGGGTTGTTATAGGATGTATGCATTTCCGGAAGATAAATCTGGAGAGGCGCGTTTTATTCCTGAGCATGAAGATGAACAGCTCAGACTTGGAGAACGCATTATCCATGTGTTACTTGATGAATCAAAAGTAACATATCCTATTGCGGAAGATCTTGGTGTGATACCTGATTTTGTGCGTGAATCATTAGCGCGGTTACAAATACCGGGATATAAGATATTTCGTTGGGAACGATACTGGAATACTGAAGAACAAAATTATATTGATCCAAAAGACTATTCAGAGATTTCAATTGCGACAACAAGCACACATGACACTGATACATTGAGTCAGTGGTGGAAAACTGTACCGGAAAATGAAAAGAATGATATATGCGCCATGGTAGGGGTAACCCCCACTGATAAAAAGTGTGCTTTTAGTTTTGCTATACATATGGGGATACTTAATATTCTCTATAGATCAAATTCAATTTTTTCTATAATTCCTATACAGGATCTATTTGGGTGGAAAGATGTTATTAATGTTCCGGGAACAGTGAGTAAAAATAATTGGAGTTGGCGCTTACCGGGAAGCATTCAGAATATTATAAAAGAGAAGAATAATGCAAAATGTTTAAAAACAATAGATGCCGTTCTAAACGATTCAGGAAGAAAACAGTTTGTGGCGGCACGATAAATAAAAAGATTTGATTAAGAATGTTTTATGAAACAAAAACATAAAATATATATTTCAGAAAATATAAGTATAAAAACAATCAGAAAAATATCTGAAGAATTACAGATACCCGAACATAAAATAAGAAAATATACGCATAAAGAAAAACAAAAAAAGAAGATTCAGGAAAATAAAGGGGTGTTAAATAAAGTATATATACATTCTTTTATACTCGTATGTGCCCTAACACTTATATCATATTCCAGCTATATGGCATACAGGCATAGCGATTTAGTGAAAACTGCGGTAACGTTATGTGAGAAAATAGTACTATATACACGGAACCAATCAGCTTTGAATGATAATGCGTATCTTGCTAATAAAATAAACAGTACACAGCAGAAAGCTCTACAATGTTATAAAAGCGCTAATATCATGCGTGCGCAAGGAAATAAGCAGGGGGCAATTTCTCGATACAAAGATGCCGTGCGATATAATCCTAAATATACAAAAGCGTATATTAACCTCGGGGTAACTTTGTATGAAGTCGGTGATAAGGACTCAGCGAAGAAAGCATTTGAAAAAGTAATAGAACTACACCCGCATTCATCTGACGGATATAATAATCTCGGAAATTTAATGACAGCGGAAGGTATCTATTCTGATGCACTAAAACTGTATAGGGAAGCTTTAAGGTATAACCCGCATGACTCTATAGTGTATTACAATATAGGGTATATTTATACAAAACAAGGTAAACGCAATGAAGCAAAAGAGTATTTTAATTACGCGATTGAGATAAATCCTCAATTACTTCTTGCTCATGTACAGCTAGCACATCTCTATTATCAAGATAAAGAGTTTGATAAGGCCCGCGATCATGGTAAACTTGCGCTATCTTTGGGTGGCGCTAAAGATAAAAATCTTTCAAAAGTTTTAAAAAAATATATAAATAAATAGGAGGAGTGCTATGTCTAAAGTTCTTGTATGTTATTATTCTCGAACGGGAAACACTGAAAAAATGGCCGCAGCAATAGGAGGTTTCATAAAAGATGAAGGTGTTGATGTAGATGTAAAGAAAGTTCAGGATGTTAAGGCTAATGAATTAGAACAGTATGACGGCATTGTTGTTGGTTCTCCAACATATTATGGGACAATGGCATGGGAAATTAAAAAGTTATTAGATGAAAGCGTCGTTTTGCATGGAAAATTGAAAGGTAAGGTAGGTGGAGCTTTTTCATCCGCAGCGAATATTGCTGGAGGAAATGAAACAACTATTCTTGATATCATTAATGCATTTTTAATACACGGTATGATCGTGCAGGGGGAACCAAAAGGAGATCATTATGGTCCTGTCGCAATAGGATCTCCAGATCAACGCACAATTGATTGTTGTAAAAAACATGCAATAAATATTGCGACACTCATTAAAAAATTATGAAAATACAATTACCAAAAATAACTCTTGGAATAACTCTTCTGATTCTTGCTTCATCATTCTTTGCGGCACAGCTATCGGATGCATTGAGAAGCGCGATAGGATTTCATTATTTTTATTTAGCGGTAAGATGCATTATAATTCTCTTGTGCGTATTGCTGATAATCTATAACTATCGGGAAAGAATATCTCATAAAAGATGTTTTCTTTTTTCGGTTTTCGTTGCTTTAGGGCTTATTGCGATATGGTTTATAAAAAATCCTGTAGAGAGATTGCACCTTCTAGAATTTGGTTTGCTTGGCTGGTTCGCATACAAAGAATTAGCTCTTAGAGAGACACGAAAGATAAAAAAGGTTCTCTATCCGCTTTTGTTCATAGTAATAATAGGTGTTCTCGATGAAGTTGTGCAGCATTTTATACCGTATAGAGTAGGAGAAATGAGAGATTCTCTTATAAATATAGCAAGCGGTTTATGGGGGATAATACTGTGTGTCTTATTTAAAGAGAAGAGGTATTGTGAAAATAATCAGTAAAAATCTTGAGTATAATACAAAAGGTAACCTGGATCTGATTGACATAACAGATGATTTAGGACGTATTATAGAGGATACTAACGTGCAAAACGGTACTGTCACCGTTTTTGTCGTGGGGTCTACAGCTGCCGTAACAACATTTGAATATGAGCCCGGAATGATACGTGATATGAACGATCTCTACGAAAAGGTTGCACCTGTAAAAAAACACTATAGTCATGACGATACATGGGGTGATGCAAATGGTTTTAGTCATATCCGGGCAGCATTACAGGGACCATCCTTAGTTATCCCTCTTATTGAAGGAAAATTAACTTTAGGAACATGGCAGCAAGTTGTGTTAGCAGAATTTGATAATCAACCGAGAAATAGAAATATTGTTATTCAGATAATGGGTGAGTAAAAAGAAGAGGTATTGTGGGGAGAATAACATTATTTTGTGGTGATATCACGTTGTGTGAGGTAGATGCTATTGTTAATGCTGCAAATGAACGCTTAGCTGGTGGCGGGGGTGTTGACGGTGCTATTCACAGAGCTGCAGGTCCTACCGTTATGGCAGAATGTCAGAAAATAGGAGGATGCATAACGGGAGAAGCAGTTATCACGAATGCAGGTAGATTAAATGCAAAGAAAATCATTCATACCGTTGGTCCTATTTGGCGGGGAGAAAATAAGAACGAATCCATACTTCTTGAAAACTCGTATAGAAATAGTTTTCTTTTAGCGCAAAAAGAAGAGATTAAGACGATAGCTTTTCCGGCAATAGGGGGTTAAGAAAGAATAATATGACCAATTTGGAGGCTCATCTTTGAGCTGTATGCAAGGCGCAACG
Organism: Candidatus Ancaeobacter aquaticus; assembly: GCA_030765405.1. Taxonomy (NCBI): domain Bacteria; kingdom Pseudomonadati; phylum Candidatus Auribacterota; class Candidatus Ancaeobacteria; order Candidatus Ancaeobacterales; family Candidatus Ancaeobacteraceae; genus Candidatus Ancaeobacter; species Candidatus Ancaeobacter aquaticus. Next base: position 54,225 of record JAVCCP010000051.1, read on the forward strand.
ACGTTGGCGTGCCCTTTGCAGTACGTGAAGGAGGAGCAACAAAGCAGACGGCCAAAGATGTGCCTCCCCGAAGGGGCTGGCCGCTTTTGGGCTACAACGGTGTCACTCATCGCTTGCGTATCACAGGGGATACGCGGCGCTTTTCGTTCCTTGTTTCGCTCCAAAATCGACTCAGCCAAATTAGTCATATTATTCTTTCTTAACCCCCCTTGCACCGGTGTCTATGGATACCTACTACAAGAAGCAACCAAAATAGCATTAAAAGTAGGGATGCAGTATATAGATGCGTTTAATGAAATAATATTTGTATGTTTTTCAGAGAATGATTACTGTTTGTATAAAAGTGAATATCGTAAATTAAATTGCGAACAATAAAACAGGAAAAGGATTCTACTATGATAAAAAATATGCGCTGTAGCTTAATGTTGTGTCTTGCGAGTGCTCTTGTATTATGTGGCTGTGTTAATCAGAAGAAATATATTGCAAACGAAGGGGAAATCTTCCAGGTGTCAACGATAGGCGCATTGCTAAAGGGAGATTATGACGGCGATATTACAATACACGCTTTAAAAGCGCATGGCGACGTTGGCATAGGCACTTTTAATGGGTTAGACGGTGAATTAGTAATGGTTGACGGCGAATGTTATCAGGTAAAACATAGCGGAAAAGTGGTGATAGCGGATAATCTTGCAAAAACACCTTTTGCAGTTGTGACAGGATTTACATCTGATGCACTACATAAGATAGATGAACGAAAAACAATCGATGAAATGAAGACATATATCGACAAACTATTGCCGACAAAGAATATATTCTACGCAATACGTATTGACGGAATGTTCGAATATATTAGGACAAGAAGCGTTGCACGACAAGAAAAGCCGTATCAAAAACTTACTGACGCTTTAAAAGACCAGTCTGTCTTTGAATTTAATGATATAGAAGGGACAATTATCGGATTTCGGTGTCCTCCATATATTAATAATCTGAATGTGCCCGGTTATCATTTCCATTTTATATCTAAAGACCGAAGACATGGGGGGCATCTTTTGGCGTCTACGACAAAGAATGTGTATGTACAGATAGATGCTGATGATACTTTTTTTATGGTTTTACCTCGCACGGAACCGTTCTATAAAATGCATTTTGATTCGCAAAAATCAGAGTATAGATAGCATGGGAATATATGAATAAAAAAGCACACCAGTGGTTAGGTATATTTAAAAGCATAGGCCCGGGTTTGTTGTTTGCGGGTGCCGCAATCGGCGCATCGCATTTGGTGCAGTCAACGCGTGCAGGTGCAAATTATGGATACCGACTCATAGGATTAATTATCCTTGTCCTTGCATTAAAATATCCATTCTTTGAATATGCGCATCGTTACACTGCTGCAACGGGTAAGACCATATTGAAAGGGTATCTGAATCTGGGACGATGGGCTCTGGCAATTTTTTTTGTTCTGGCTTTGTGTGCGGCTTTTATTAATACCGCGGCAGTTACACTTGTTACCGCGTGTCTGGGCGGATTTTTGTTCGGGATAGATATCTCTCCGGCTCTATTGAGCATTCCGGTAATAATTGTTGTGGCGGTTATTTTGCTCCTAGGTCGGTATCCGCTTCTGGATAAAGCGATGAAAATTATGCTCTCTCTACTTGCTATTGCAACGCTTGTTGCAGTATCTGCGGCATTAGTTAAAGGTAACCCGGCGCTTTCGGGAAGTGTTCATCCAAAGCTTTGGAATCTTGCCGGAGTAACCTTTCTCCTGGCATTAATGGGGTGGATGCCAACCCCGTTAGATATATCTGTGTGGCCCTCATTATGGCGCATTGAACGAAAAAAACAAACAAGATATACACCTTCAATGAAAGAAGTTCTCTTCGACTTTAATTTCGGATATATCCTTACCGGTATTCTTGCTATTGCTTTTTTATTGTTAGGAGCTCTTGTTATGTATGGAAGTGGTCAGACGTTCTCAAATTCTGGAATACAGTTTTCTGAGCAGCTTATCTCGCTATATACAAAAACAATAGGCGGGTGGAGCTGGCTTTTTATCGCTATAGCTACTTTTTTTACAATGTTTTCCACGACACTGACAGTTTTCGACGGATATACCCGTACTATCAGAGGGTCTATAAAACTGCTTTTCCCTAAAACCAAAAAAAGGATCAGGCATCTTTATTGGATCGTTTTTGGATCTCTGGTCGTTTTTACCATATGTATCATCGGTTTTTTTGTAAGCGGGATAAAGAGTATGGTTGACATTGCAACAATTCTCGCATTTTTGGCCGCGCCGCCGCTTGCATATTTGAATTTTAAAGTTGTTACCAGCGGTGATATGCCGGAGGAACACAGACCAAAACTTTTTATGAGACTCGTTAGCTGGCTAGCAATTACATTAATGTCATTATTTAGTGTCATTTTTATATATTGGCGTTTTATTAAATAGGGTTACATATGAAAACTATATCAAAAAAAACAATTGAACGAGTACTTTTATACCTTCGGACATTAGAGGGACTCATTAAAGAGAAACGCTATTTAGTCTCTTCTAAACAGCTTGCTCAAATAATCGGACTGACTGATGCACAAATCCGTAAAGATATATCCAGTTTCGGAAAAGTTGTTGGAACACCGGGGATTGGGTATAAAACAAAGGAATTAAAAAAGACATTGGAAAAGTTTGTTCTTCAACAAAATGTTGTTCACATAGTTCTTTTTGGGGTGGGAAACCTTGGTACAGCAATAATGAAATATCCCGGGTTTCAGGGAAAAAAGATAAAAATAGTTGCGGCATTCGATAAGACAAAATCAAAAATCGGAAAAAAAATGCATGGCGTGAGTATATATCCTGTTATACGTGCCCCGGAAATAATTGCAAAAACACATGCAGATATCGGGGTAATTGCAGTACCTAAAGAATATAGTCAGGAAGTAGCTGATGTAATGGTATTATCCGGGTTAAGGGGGATTGTCAACTTTTCACCAATATCTATCAGCGTGCCACAAAACGTAAAAGTAAAAGATATTGATCTTTCAATAGAGTTTCTCTCCTTATTTTGTAATACTCATATCTAAAAAAATATCCCATATTTTCCTAAATCTGTTACAATGAACGGTTTATTGCGTAAATGTATAGCCTAAAGTATTATCAAGGAGGGGTTTTAATGTTTAGAGAAGAAATTAGAGTAATGGATTGCACGGTAAGAGACGGTGGATTAATCAATAAACATCAGTTTAAGCATGATTTTGTTAGAGATGTCTATAAAGCGGTGAGTGCCTCTGGAGTTGATTATATGGAAATCGGATACAAGAATTCACCAAAGCTTTTTTCGTCTGATGAATATGGTCGTTGGAAATTCTGTCATGATGATGATATCAGAAAAGTAACCGACGGGATTGAATCGAACACGAAACTGTCTGTGATGGTTGATGTCGGCCGTGTAGATATAGATGATGTGACTCCAAAGGCAGAGAGTCCGGTTGATATGATACGTGTAGCGTCCTATGTTAAGGATGTTGATAAAGCTATTAATCTTGCAAATCATTTCCATGATAAAGGCTATGAAACTTCTATTAACATTATGGCAATATCAAAAGCTGTTGACTCTGAGCTTACCGAAGCTCTTCACCAGTTGGAAGAAGAATGTAAGTCTGAAGTTATCTATATCGTTGATAGTTATGGGTCGCTTTATCAGGAAACAGCCGAGCAATTGGTTAAAAAATTCAGAAAGATACTCAAAACTAAAGAAGTAGGGATGCACGCGCATAACAACCAACAGCTCGGATTTTCAAATACCATAGAAGCGATCATGCATAATGCAAATTATGTTGACGGCACTGTCTATGGCATGGGCCGTGCAGCAGGGAACTGTCCACTAGAGCTTTTACTCGGTTTTCTTAAGAATCCAAAATTTGATGTCCGCCCTGTTCTGGAACTCATTTCAAAGGATTTTATTCCATTGCGTGAAGAAGTCGAGTGGGGATATATTATCCCGTTTGCAATAACAGGAATTCTGAACGAGCACCCGCGTAGCGCAATAGCATTGAGAGATAGTGATCGAAAAGAAGAGTATGTTAAATTCTACGAAGACTTGAGAGATGGTGCTCTCTATTAAAATGATCGTATGAATATTCAGTCATTTCTAAAAAAACCGATTATGGGGATTGTCCGTGGTGTGGATATGCGAAACATAGCGCCACTTGTAGATGCTGTTATAACAGCTGGCCTGGAAACTATTGAGTTTACAATGAATACGCCTTCTGCCCCCGAGATTATCCGTGAAGCAAAGAATTGTGCTGATAACGCTGTTGATATAGGTGCAGGGACAGTTCTTACCATGGAGCAATTACATAGCGCGCTCGAAGCAGGTGCTACATTTATTGTAATGCCGGTTTTAGTAGATGAGATTGTTCACTATTGTGTCAAACATTCAATACCAGTTTTTCCGGGCGCGTTTACTCCTCAAGAAATTTATAATGCCTGGAATGCCGGAGCGAGTATGGTTAAGGTTTTTCCCTCAAAATATTTTGGTCCATCATATATGAAAGAGATCAAAGGGCCGTTTAATGATATACAACTACTTGCTTGCGGAGGCGTTACACCTGATACAATAAATGATTTTTTTAGCCAAGGGGCTTCTGCCGTTGCGTTTGGCGGATCTATTTTACGTAAAGACTGGATAGATCAGGGAAGATTTGATCTGATAAAAGTTGAAATAGAAAAGCTTATTCGTGCACATGGAAATTTGAATATCCATTGAAAAGAAAGGAATTAAAATGATCGCAAAGGCATTAAAATATATAACCTATGATATTTGGAGAATCAGATTAAAAGATGTTCCCCGTTCAAAATCATTTTTAATAAAGCAGTTACGTGTCATTATTCTTTCGGTAAGAGGATTTGCAGACGATAACTGTACGTTCAGGGCTTCAGCGCTAACGTTTTATACTCTTCTTTCAATTGTCCCTGTTTTTGCTATGGCATTTGGTATTGCGAAAGGATTCGGTTTTCAAAAAGTTCTTGAGAAACAACTCATGCAGAATTTTTCGATGCACGATGAAGTAGTATCACAGGTAATCACGTTTGCACAGTCATTACTCAATAATACACGTGGCGGCATGATTGCCGGAATAGGTGTTGCCGTACTTTTCTGGTCAGTGATAAAGGTGTTAGGAAATATAGAAAAGTCATTTAATGAAATATGGGGGATCAAGCAGGGGCGAGGTATTGGCCGTAAATTCAGTGACTATTTATCGATAATGCTTATCTGTCCTGTACTAATGATCATGTCAAGTAGTATAACAGTTTTTCTTGCAACTCAGTTTGAGCAACTTACTGCAAAATTTGCGTTGCTAGGGATGTTTCATTTCCTTGTTGTTCTATTGATAAAGATGACCCCGTATATAATGATCTGGGTGTTATTTACGTTTGTTTATATTTTTATGCCGAACACAAAAGTAAGTTATAAATCCGGCATAATAGGTGGTATAGTTGCCGGAACAATATACCAAATAACACAAATCGGTTATATCCATTTACAGGTAGGTGTAGCAAAATATAACGCCATTTACGGTAGTTTCGCGGCGTTGCCATTGTTCCTTGTATGGTTGCAATTAAGCTGGTTTGTTGTTCTTTTAGGTGCAGAGGTATCATTTGCAGATCAGAATGTTGATACGTATGAATTCGAGCCGGATTGTTTACAGGTAAGCCACTCTTTTAAACAGCTTTTAAGTATGCAAATACTCACTATGTTGATCAAACGTTTTACAGATGGGTTATCCTTATCGGCTTCTGAAATATCTCACCTGACGGAGGCGCCGATACGTCTTGTTCGGCAGATCATGTACGATCTGGTAAAATGCGGGTTAGTCTCGGAAATAAAATCAGGAAAGTATCAACAGAGTGCTTATCAACCCGGTATCGATGTTGATAAGCTTACTGTAGAGTACGCTATCGAGCGCATGGAACATGTAGGGGTTGAAGATATTCCTGTAGCAAAAACAGAAGAATTTGTAAAAATATCAGAGGTGCATAAGAATTTTAGAGAGACATTATCTAAATCATCAATGAATATTTTATTGAGAGATGTGTAAGCCAGAATTACGAACACATAATGTAACCATTTACGAGAGAACATATTGGGATGGATCGCATTCAGCAAGATAAAGCCCTAAGGTATTCAATTATTGATGGAGGCTTATCATCAGTTATGGATGCAATTGCCGGGGGAATATTTCTTACCGGTTTTGCACTCAAAGTTTTACATGCAGAACCTCACCAGATAGGAATTCTTGCGTCACTCCCAATGTTTGCAAACCTCACGCAGATAATTGGCTCATATATTATAGAAAAATCTGGCCACAGAAAAATGTTCTGTTTTATCAATATGTTTTTGGGTAGATTGATATGGCTCCTTGTCGCTATGCTGCCTTTTGCAATATTTGCCCCCCTTGCGGATTGGCGTATTTTTGTGCTCGTTATTATTATAGGTTTTTCAAATGTATTTCAGGCATTATCTGGTGTTGCATGGCTTACATGGATGAGCGCTGTTGTCCCCGCAAATAAAAGAGGGACATTTTTTGGAAAAAGAAATATGGTAACATCCGCATGCGGAGTTGTTGTTGCGCTTGTCGGCGGAAAATTTATTACACTATGGACAAATCATTATGGACAGGATAGTCCTTATGGGTATGTAATTCTATTTGCTGTAGGCGTGCTTTTCGGCTTAGCAGCGTCATTATTTTTGGTGCGGATTCCTGATGTTGAACCTACGCAGGAACATGATAAAAAGAAATTTGATGTATCAATAATGTTCCAGCCGTTCAAAGATAGAAATTTTCTTATCTTAACTCTTTACGTGTCAGCATGGACATTTGCCGTGCAGTTTGCGGGGCCGTTTTATACCGTTTTTATGATGCAGGATCTCAATATCAGTTTGTCAGCCATTGCTGTTTTTACCACATTATCGACGCTTGTAACGGTTTTCATGATGAAAATATGGGGTCCAATATCAGATAAGTTAGGAAACAAGCCGGTAATGATTGTGTCCGGCTGGTTTCTTGTGCTCACACCCTTTATCTGGCTTTTTGCACTGCCAAAAATGTATATAATACCAATTATCGTAGCATTTACGATAACAAGTGCGTTTACAGCAGGCGCGACACTCACGCAGAACAATATTCTTATTAAATTATCTCCTGAGCAAGGCCGTTCAATATATTTTGGATTATTTGCTTCAGTAGTTGGTATTATTGGTGGAGTTGCGCCTGTTATCGGCGGTTATCTTGCGAGTATTCTGGGGAATTTTAGTTTTACTTTAGGTGCATATCAGGTAACGAACCTTCATATGATTTTTATTATCTCTGCATTTTTACAAATGATAACAATATTTTTTATATTGAAAGTAAAAGAACCGGAAGCTGCCGCGCCATACACAGTAATTATGCAGCTCAAGACAGACCTTAATCCTCAGACAGGTATAGCGACAGCCGCCAGGTTTGCATTTGTAAATGCGCAAAAAGGACATAATGTATTAAATCAGATTGATAGAGTGACTGATAACATAGCAAAAAGTTCAGAAAGTATGATTAGCAAAGTAATTAGTAAACCAATACGTAAAATAAAAGAGTATCTTGAAAGCGACGAATAAATAGGAGGAGGCACAATATGCAAAAAGCAGTTGAAACCAGTAAGGAAATAGTAGTCAGTAGCGTTGAAAAATATTATGACGTTCTAGTCATCTATATGCATAAAACGATAGAAGCGATATGTATACTTTTTATAGGGTGGATAGGAGCGTTACTGATTAGAAAAATTGTGACAAAACTTTTTAAGGCATTTGGAATAGATGTTATCGCTGAGAATACAGGCCTAAAGAGTTTCATGGTGCGTAACGGGATCAATAAAAATATTTCTGCATTGATTGGGGTAGCGTTTTACTGGCTTATTATACTTGTTGCACTAGTTATGGTGTTTAACACTTATGAAATGCAGGCTGCATCAAATGTTTTGTGGTTAGTTGCTGTATATATTCCACGTATCATTATTGCAGTTGTCATAATTGCTATTGGTTTGCGTTTAGGGCAGATATTAGGTGTCATTGTTGATACTCGGGCACGTAACGCAAATATTGCCTTTGCATCAGTTCTTGGGAAAATCGCTAATGTTTCGATCATAGGCCTTGCTATAATGATAGCTCTTGAGTACTTAAGTATTGCTCCCATATTTATCAGTCAGTTATTTGTCTTTATATTCTGTATTGTGCCACTTATAGCAGCAATTGTAATTGCCGTTGCAGGTAAGGATGTACTCTCAAATGTATTTGCTGGGAAAATGATCAAAAAGACATATGCAGTCGGTGAAGAAATTAATGCAGATTCAGTTAGCGGAACAATTGTTTCAATTGATATAATGACAACAAAATTGGAAAATGGTAATCAGGAAATCATAGTACCCAATACAGAATTAGCAAAGAAAGTAATAAAAAGGAATAAATCATAGAAAAGTGAGCAATGATTCTATAATAGGGAGGGTATATGAAACATTCATTTAAGGTCGGATTTAGTTTTGGTGTAACATCAGGGATTATAACCACACTTGGCTTAATGATAGGGCTTTATTCAGGCACTCATTCAAAACTGGCAGTTTTAGGAGGAATTATCACGATAGCAATAGCGGATGCGTTTTCAGATTCACTAGGAATACATATTTCAGAAGAATCAGAAAACAAACATACCGCTAAAGAAATATGGATATCAACATTTTCAACCTTTGTTTCAAAATTTGTTTTAGCTATGACATTTGTTGTACCGGTATTGCTATTAAGTTTAAGAAATGCGATTGCCGTTAGTATCATCTGGGGACTTTTACTTTTATCAATATTAAGTTATACTATTGCATGTGAAGAAAAAGTAAACAGGTGGAAAGTTATAATTGAACATCTATTTATAGCTGTTTTAGTTATTGTTTTGACGTATTTAATCGGTATATGGATATCACGAGTTTTTGTTTAGTAATGAGGGCGACTAATCAAGAATGGAACTATGTGGTGGAAATGGGCTCTTTTTGTATTATGCGCAGTTTCTATTCTTGCATGTATTATTAGTACAACGATTGATTGGTTTAAAGGGCATACCGGACCATTTGGTCCAAAACCGGAAGATTGGTGGGGATGCGGTATATTTACTATAGTACTATTGCTGGTAATGTACTGGCTAGGTAAAAAGTTGTTTTAGTCTTACGAAAGGTTAATTTAAGATAGTTTGTAATACTCTATGAAAGGGAAAAAACTATGTATATGAAAAAAGGATCTTTTCTGATTTTTCTTGTTGCTGTGGGACTATTGTTTTTGAGTGGCAGCGCATTATCTGAAAACAATGAGACTGAAACAGTTAAGAAGGAACATGAAGTAGCGCATCATACAATAACAGAAGAAGCTGCTATCTTAAAATTTTACAACCATGCCGTTGCAACATTCCGCGAACCGTCAAGAGGGTTTACTCCGAAGCAAAGAGCGATTATAGCACACAAACGCATCTATGATATTCATAAACATGATAGAAATGTTGAAGTCAGAGCTGTTCGCGCAAAAATAGGTGATGTGAAAGGATATATTGTCTTATACAACAACAGGATAGTTTTTGCGCTCACCAAAGGCGATGTGGACCCCTTATCCGGGAAGAATCTAGACAAAATAGCGAAAGAAACAGCAGATACTTTGCGAGAGACTATTACCGCAGAAAATAAGCAACGTGAATTACCCGTTTTGTTGAAAGATATAGGGTTTGCCTTGTTGTCACTGTTAATTCTTATCGTTATTAGTATTGTATTATCCAAGATCCGCAATCGCATATTCAGAAAATACGAGAAAGTCCCTACCCACGTGAAAAAATTTATTGTTTCTGGAGTAGACCTGCGAGCAGTAGCAACAACGTGCGAGAAAAATATGTTTATTTTCGTGTTTTTTGCCGCATGGGCAACTCTCGTTTATTTTTGGCTGAGTTTTGTGTTTTCTCTGTTTCATTACACACAGCCCTGGAGCCAAAAACTTGACCATTATCTTTTTACAACACTTGTTCATATTCTCAAAAGTTTTCTTGATGCACTACCGCAGTTAGCGCTTGTTTTTGTTATATTTGTCATTGCTAGGCTCATAAATAAGTTTATTAGCGGCATATTGAGGAAAGTTGAAGAAGGTAAGATTGCCATCCCGTGGCTTGATGAAGAAGCGGCAAAAGCTTCGAGGCGCATTTTAACCGTGATTTTATGGATATTTGCATTCATTGTCGCCTATCCGCATATTCCCGGATCGGGCACAGGTGTCTTTAAGGGTATTAGTGTTTTTCTAGGATTAATGATTTCCCTTGGGTCTACGGGTCTCGTAAATCAAATAATGTGTGGGTTGGTGGTTGTGTGGTCGCGCGCAATTAAGCCGGGAGAATATATACGTGTAGCGGATGTTCAGGGAGTTGTCAAAGAGTTAGGCGTACTTTCAACTAAAATTAAAACGGCATACAAACAGGAAATAACCATACCCAATGCGGTACTCATAAGCGGAAACATAATTAACTACACACGACTAAGTGAGTTTGAAGGTGCGGTTCCTACAGTATCAGTATCTATTGGGTATGATGTTCCGTGGAGACAAGTACAAATATTACTTAAAAAGGCAGCCGAAAATACTACAGGTGTCAGAAAAGATCCTCCCGCAAAAATTGTTAAACAAAATCTGAATGATTTTTACATACAATACGATGTTTTTGTTCATATTGATAAGGGACAGAATATACCGATTGTTATGTCTAACCTAAATGGGAACATCCTTGATGCCTTTAACGATGAAGGAATCCAGGTTATGTCACCGCATTTCAATAGACAGCCTGAGGGAAAAGTTATTGTCCCGAAAGATAAATGGTACCCAAATGCTTCGGAAAAAGATAAAGCGTAGAGGACAGTGGTTTGTATACATTGTAATGTGTCGAAATGGGACGTATTACACAGGATATACAAATGATTTAGGAAAAAGAATTACGGTTCATAATAGTAATAAAGGCGCAAAATATTTACGTGGGAAGGGACCAGTAACTCTGGTCTATAAAAAAGAATATGTAAATTTGAGGTGCGCACTAAAAAAAGAGAATGAGATAAAAAATTTAACGAGAAAACAAAAAGAAAAGTTAGTTGAGAAATATGCGCAAAAAAGGAAAATAAATAATTCGGGATGAGCGGGACAAGTAAAATCGAACTTATTAATCTAGAATGGAGAAAAACACCATGAAGCAATGGTATGAATCACTATTTGAGAATTACGCGCAGAAATACGATAAGGAGTGTTTTGTTCAAGGAACGCTTGGTGAATGCGATTTTATTGAACAGGAATTAAATTTCAACAAAAATATAAGAGTAATCGATGTTGGATGCGGCACAGGGAGGCATTCGATTGAGCTGTCGAAACGGGGATATCGAGTTACAGGAATTGATTTATCGGAATCTCAGCTTACCAGAGCAAAGGAGAAAGCAAAACAGCTTAATCTGAAAATAGATTTTCAGCAACTCGATGCCCGGGATCTTCCTTTTAACGGTGAATTTGATGCAGCAATCATGCTTTGCGAGGGATCATTCCCTTTGATGGAAACAGATGAAATGAATTTTGAAATACTCAAAAATGTAACTAAGGCGTTGAAAAATAACGGGAAGTTTATATTTACCACATTAAATGGACTATTCCCGCTGTATCATTCTGTCGAGAAATTTTGCGAGTCAGCTGGCGCAGAAGGCAATGCGACTTATAAAAGCAATACCTTTGATTTAATGACATTTCGCGATTACAATACTACTGCATTCGAAGACGATTCAGGAAATAAGAAAGAATTAAAGTGTAATGAGCGCTATTATGTTCCCAGTGAAATAAATTGGCTTTTAAAAACCCTTGGGTGTAAGAAAATAGATATCTTTGGAGCGAAACTGGGAGCCTACTCAAGGAAAGATAAATTAAACCCGGAAGATTTCGAAATGCTTGTCGTTGCAGAAAAATAGTCGGGTACTATTGTAGGGGCATTAAAATGAAAAAAGATACGAAAAAAAATTACATACGCACGTTTGGTTGCCCGATGGCCGAGTTATAGTAAGTCGATGATGAGCATCGCCGAGGCGCTGGTAGGGTAATGGATTTCCTGCTCTGCAACACCGAACACTTGTTCTATGTCATCGAACACCATTGTCGCAAAAACTATATACTTTTTGCGACAAAACTACGCTGTCATTCCCACGCAAGTGGGAATCCATAAATGTCCACTAGTCAGTGGACATTTGAGTGCACCAGACATTTAATGTTCACTAAATAGTGAACATTAGGTTCTAACGAATCTTGTATTCATTTTAACATTCTGCGTTCACACAAAATTCGATTGACAAAAACATCCTTTAGTATATAATTTCATGTAATCTAATATAATCTCATATAGTTAAAGTAGGGGATTAAACGAGGAGTCCTTATGACAAAAAACTTTACTCAAAGGTTAGAAAATCTTCCCACGGAAATCTGGGTAATGATCACCAAAATAGAGGAATTAAAAGGCCAATGGATCACAGGCGCGCGGTTAAGCTCTCAGGTTTTAGGCCGCCTCAAAAGGTCTGTTTTGGTCACCTCTACCGGAGCTTCCACGCGTATTGAGGGTGCCAAGCTTTCAGATGAAGATATTGAAAAGCTTATGCGCGGTATTAATGTACAGAAATTTGCTGATCGTGATAAACAGGAAGTAAAAGGATACTATGAGTTGCTCCAGAATGTTTTTGATTCATGGAAGCACATTCGCTTTTCTGAGAACACAATTAAACATTTTCATAAGGAATTATTGAAGTACGTGCATAAAGATAAGCTTCATCGAGGTGAATACAAAAAAACAGAGAATAAAGTCCATATGATTGATGCGGAAGGGAAGTCTGTTGGTGTTCTTTTTGATACAACACCGGCCTATCTTACACCCAAAGAAATGCAGGAGTTGGTTGAGATAACGCAAAATGCTCTCAAAGAGAGCAGATATCCACCGTTACTTATTGCGGGAAACTTCCTTGTTGAGTTTTTGAAGATCCATCCGTTTCAGGATGGAAATGGGCGTATTTCTCGTGTTCTTACAAATTTGCTTTTATTGCAAGCCGGTTATCAGTACATGCCATATGTTTCTCATGAAAAACTAGTTGAAGATAATAAAGCTGATTACTATATG